>NZ_JBIVIF010000008.1:0-174929 GCF_044749595.1 Pseudomonas sp. NPDC089392 | reverse complement strand
CCGGCCTGATCCTGGGTGGTTCGATCAGCCAGACCAACTTCCTCGGTACCGGTAACAAGGTATCCATCGGCCTGACCCGTTCGGAATACCAGACCAAGTACAACTTCGGCTTCACCGACCCCTACTACACCGCCGACGGTGTCAGCCTTGGCTACAACCTGTTCTACAACAGCACCGACTACAGCGATTACTACGACGATGGCGTTTCGTACTATGCGATCAACAGCTACGGCGCCGGGGTCAGCTTTGGCTACCCGATCAGCGAGACCTCGCGCCTGACCTACGGCCTGACTCTGCAGCACGACGACATCTCGCCAGGCACCTACAGCGCCGACGAGATCTACGATTTTATCGCCCGCGAGGGCAAGAGCTTCAACAACCTCAAGGCGTCGATCGGCTGGTCCGAGTCCACGCTGAACAAGGGCGTGCTGGCCACCCGTGGTCACTCGCAGAGCCTGACGCTGATGGCCACCACCCCTGGCAGCGACCTGTCGTTCTACAAACTGGACTACAACGGCCAGACCTACCTGCCGGTCACCAACAACACCTCGCTGCGCCTGCACACCAGCCTGGGCTACGGCAACGGCTACGGTTCAACCGACGGCCTGCCGTTCCATGAAAGCTATACCGCAGGTGGGCTGGGTTCGGTACGCGGCTTCAAGGACGGCAGCCTCGGCCCGCGCAACACACCGGCTACCGGCACCTACGCCAGCGCCGGCCAAGCCTACTTTTCCGACCGCGATACCGACGTGCTGGGGGGTAACATCCTGATTACCGGCGGCGCCGAGTACATCTTCCCGCTACCGTTCGTGAAGGACCAGAGCCAACTGCGCAGCTCGGTGTTCGTCGATGCCGGCAACGTGTATGCCGACACCTGCAACCTGTCGACCACCCAGGGCTGCGGCAGTGTCGACCTGGCGCAGATGGCCGTGTCGTTGGGGGTTGGCGTAACCTGGTACAGCCCCATGGGGCCGCTGAGCTTCAGCCTGGCGGCGCCGCTGAAAAAGCCAGATGAAGCGCAAACCCAGATCTTCCAGTTCTCGTTGGGGCAGACTTTCTGATTCAACGCCTGCGTCTGTCGGCAAGCCGGCCCCACAGCGTTTCCTGCAGGGGCCGGTTCAGGTTCAGAACAGCTGCCAGGTGTATACCAGCGTCAGGCGGTTCTCGTCGATGTCGCTGCGGTAGTTGGACCGCGCCATGGCGTTCCTCACCCGAATCCCCAGCCCCTTCAGCACACCGCTCTGCACCGCATAGCCGATGTCCAGGTCACGCTCGCGATCGCGCCCTTCATAACCCAGCCCGGTATCGACGTTGTTGCCGGTGATGTAGCGTATCGTCGCCGTCAGGCCCAGTACGCCCATGGCGGCGAAGTTGTAGTCGTAACGCACCTGGTAAGAGCGCTCGCCGGTATAGGCGAACTCATAGGTCGGCACCTCGTTGCCCAGCGGCGAGATGTTGGCAAATACCCGTGGGAACGGGCTGTCGCCATAGATGGCCTGGTAACCGGCATGGAAGCTGTGCCCGCCATGCCGGGCGGTGAACATTGAGAAGAACGCCTGGTTGTCGATGTTGCCGAGTAGCGCGCCGCCGTCTTCACGTGCCGTGAAATAACCCAGGTTGGCGCTGAGCACCCATTCCCCCACCGGCTTGCTGTGCTTGAAGCCGACGAAGCCTTGGTGGTAGATGTCCTCCAGCTGACCGTACCACAGGCTGACACTGCTCTGGTTGGTATTGAAGGCATAGTCCCCGCCTACGTAGTTGAAGGCTTCGCTTTCGGCCTGGCGCATTGGTACATGGCCGAGCATGGCGTTCATCTTGCCGTCGCCACCTTCGTTGCGCAGGTGCGTGCTTTTCAGGTGGCCGGCCTGCACGGTCAGCCCGTCGATCTCGGCTGAACTCACACTGGCACCTTGATAGGTCGGCGGCAGCAGGCGGATGTCGCTGAAGGTCAGCACCGGCAGGTTCGGTTGCAGTTCGCCGATCCGCAACTCGGTTTTTGACAGGCGTGCCTTGAAGGTGGGGGCCAGGCGGCTGTACTCGTCGGCGGCACGGCCGTCGCTGTGCACCGGCAGCAGGCCGGTGTTGGTGCGGTCGGGGCTGCTGTCGAGCTTGATGCCCAACAGGCCCAGGGCGTCTACGCCAAAGCCGACCGTGCCGGGGGTGTAGCCCGACTTGAAGTCGAGGATGAAACCCTGGGCCCATTCCTCGGCTCTGGATTGCTTGTTGGCGCCGACGATGTCGGAAAAGTCGCGGCTGAAGTAGTAGTTACGGGCACTCAGGGTGGCCTTCGAATCCTCGAAGAAACCGCCTTCGGCGGCCAGCAATGGTTGGCTGAGCAAAGTCAGGCCCAGGGCGACGCAAGGGGTGTGGTTCATTCCGAAGCTCTCTTGATCTTGTTTTTATTGGATAAAGCGTTGGGAACACGGCAGTTCATGGGGTACGGCGCAGCACCTCCCGTGCACCTGGTTGGCGCAGCCTGAGCAGCGCGTGGGCCAGCAGGCCGAACAACAAGCCCCAGAACGCCGCCGACAGGCCAAGGAAGGCCACCCCAGAAGCTGTGACCAGGAACGTGAACAGCCCGGCATCGCGCTCGGCCGGTTCCGCCAGGCTGCGCGCCAGCGCTTCGCTGATGGCGCCGTACAGCGCCAGGCCGGCCAGGGCGGCGATCAGGGCGGCGGGAAAGGCCGCAAACAGCGACATCAGCGTGGCGCCGGCGATGCCCAGCAGCAGGTACAACGCGCTGCCAGCGACCGCTGCCACATAGCGCCGACGGGGGTTTTCGTGGGCTTCGTGGCCGGTGCACAGGCTGGCGGTTACCGCAGCCAGGTTCAGCCCGTGGCAACCGAACGGCGCCAATACCGCGCCGGCCAGGGCGCTGGCCGTGATCAGCGGGCTGGCCGGCGTGGCATAGCCGGCATTGCGCAGCACCGCCATGCCAGGCATGAACTGCCCGGTCAGGGCCACCAGCACCATTGGCAGTGCCAGGCTGAACACCGCCGCCAGGCTGAACTGCGGGGCGATCCACTGTAGCGAAGCCAGCTCCAGCACCAGCGCTTCGCTGCGAAACGCACCGCTGGCCACCGTCACCAGGGTGCCCACGCACAGCACCGCGGCCACCGCATACCGCGGCTGTACCCGGCGCATCAGCACGTAGGTGACGAACATCGCCAGTACCAGCAGCGGCTGCACCGGCAAGGCGCGGAACACTTCGATGCCGAAGCTGAACAGGATGCCGGCCTGCATGCCGGCAGCGATGGAACCCGGCAGGCGCGCGATGATACGGTCAAAGGCCCCACTGATGCCGATCAGCAGCAGGACCAGGTTCGCCACCAGGTAGGCCCCCACGGCCTGTTCCAGGCCCAGTTGCGGCAAGGCAGTGACCAGCAGTGCCGAACCCGGGATAGACCAGGCGATCACCACCGGTACCCGGTAACGCAGGCTGAGCAGCGCACCGAGCACGGCGCTGCCCATGGACACTGCCCAGACCCAGGAAGACAGTTGCTGGTGAGACAGGCCGGCGGCTTCGGCGGCGTGGAAGATGATCACCAACGGGCCAGCGTAGGAGATCATCGTGGCGATGCAGCCGGCGACGATGGCGGACAGTGAACTGTCCTTGATCAGGGTTTTCATGGCACTTCTCGCAAGGCATCGGCCGGCCTTGGTGGCTGGCTCTTGTTCTGTGTTGGCTTCTTCGCGGGTGAATCAGGCCTCCTGCAGAGCCCGCGGCCGCCCACTACGCTGCTCATCCGCATCGCCCTGGGCCAGCTGCAACTGGAAGTCGAATTTCAACTCGGCATGCCGCCCCGCCTGGCCTTCGACAAACACCACCTCCCCCACCAACCCATCCCGCGTGGCATAGGCAAAGTCATCCCACAGGTACTTGTCCCCCGACAGGTTGATCTGCGTGGTCAGGTGCCGATGCCCCGGCGCCGAGATGAAGAAGTGCACGTGCGCCGGGCGCTGGCCATGGCGGCCCAGCAGGTCCAGGCATTCCTGGGTTGGCCCCTGCGGGTCGCAGCCGTAGCCGGACGGCACGATGGAGCGTGCGCGGTAGCGCCCTTCGGCATCGGTGACGATGCGCCGACGCAGGTTGTACTCGGACTGGCTCTGGTCGAAGAACGAATAGGTGCCGCGGGTGTTGGCATGCCACAAGTCGACCGTGGCACCCGGCAAGGGTTGCCCTTGCGGGTCGAGCACCTGGCCTTCCAGGTACATCACGGTGGCCACGCCCTCCTCGCTGCCATCGTCCATGCGCACCTCACCTTCGGCGATGGGCGCACCGGCCACGTACAGCGGGCCTTCGATGGTGCGCGGGGTGCCGCCGACAAGGCCTGCCTGCTGGTCCTTGGCATCTTGCAGCAGGTCGAGGAAGTGTTCGATGCCCAGGCCTGCCACCAGCAGCCCGGCTTCACCGCGGCCGCCCAGGCGGTTGAGGTAGTCGACGGCATGCCAGAACTCGTCTTCGCTGATTTCCAGGTCTTCGATCAGCCATGCGGTGTCTTGCAGCACGCGCTGCACAATGCGCTTCAGGCGCGGGCTGCCGTCATCGTTGCCGAAGCCTGCGGCCTCCTGGAAAAACTGCTGCACCTCGGCAGTGTGGGAAATTTTCGCGGTCATGGTGGGTTACCTCATCTTGTTCTTTTCGGGTTACGCCTGCGCCGCAACGGCCTGGGCGTGGCGCCGGCCACTGGCCAGGTGCACGGCCATGGCCAGCGCGGCAATGGCGCCAGGGATGGCGAAGGCGATGAAATTGAGTTGCAGCGGCAGGTTGATGCCCATCAGGGCGCCGCCCAGCAGCGGGCCGACAATGGCGCCGTTGCGGCCAATGCCAGACGCCCAGCCCAAACCGGTGGAGCGCACCGACAAGCCGTACATTTGCGCAGCGCCGGCATACAGCAGAATCTGCGTACCAATGGTGGTGGCGCCGGCAATGAAGATCAGCAGGTACAGCACTGGCATCGGGCTGTTGACGCCCAGCAGGCTGATCGACAGTGCTGCGGCGATGAAGAACGCCACCTTGACCTTGACCAGGTTGTAGCGGTCGCCCAGCCAGCCGCCGAGAATCGCCCCGGCCATGCCGCCAAAGTTCAGCGCCAGCAGGAACGACAGGCTAGAACCCAGGCTGTAGCCAGCGTTGGCCATCAGCTTCGGCAGCCACGAACTGAGCGCGTAGACCATCAACAGGCAGCAGAAGAACGCCAGCCACAGCGCCAAGGTGCGAATGGCCAGGCCGTTGCGGAACAGTTCGAGTACGGCGGTGAACTTGCCGGCCCTTTCGCGGGACAAGCCCGTTCCCACAGGGGCGACCAGCACATCATCAGGTTGCACGTCGCAGTCCGGGTCCAGGCGCTTGAGCAGCTTGCGTGCCTCGTCGCCACGGCCCTGGCGCACCAGGAAACCTATGGACTCAGGCAGGTAGTAGAGGATCACCGGCAACAGCAGCAGCGGCACGGCGGCGGCGAAGAACATCGACTCCCAGCCGAAACGCGGCAGCATGAAAATGCCAACACCCGCCGACAGCATGCCGCCCAGCGAGTAGCCGCTGAACATGATCGCCACCAGCGTGCTACGCAGGCGTTTGGGCGCGTATTCATTCATCAGCGCCACGGCGTTGGGCATCAGGCCGCCACAGCCCAGGCCGGCGATGAAGCGGTAGATGCCAAACTCGCTCGGGCTGCTGGCGAAACCATTGAGGATGGTCGCCCCCGAGAACAAGGCGAAACAGATGGCGATGCCCTTCTTGCGCCCGATGCGGTCGGCCAGGCTGCCGAACGCCAAGGCCCCGAACATCATGCCGAACAGCGCATAGCTGCCCAGCGCACCGGCTTGCAACGGGGTCAGGCCCCACTCTTTCATGATGACCGGCAGTACCACGCCGTAGATGAACAGGTCATAGCCGTCGAAGATCAGCAGCAGGCCGCACCAGGCCATGACCATCCAGTGGAACGGGGTAAAGCGCGCATTATCGATGATCGAATGTACGTCAAGGGTTCGCATGGCATCTGTCGCTCTTGTTTTTGTTGTGGAGAAAAGCTTTTGCCTTGAAGTTGCTGCTCAGCCGAGGTCGCCGCCCCCTACCGGCAGGGTCACGCCGGTGATGTACGAGGCTTCGTCGGAAGCGAGGAACAGAATCGCCCCGACCTGCTCGTCGATGCTGCCGTAGCGGTGCATCAGGCTGCTGTCGAGGGTCTGGTCGACGATCTGCTGGTACCAGTGTTTTTCCTGCTCGCTCTGCTCGGCGCTGTTGCGCGGCACACGGCGGGGTGGCGCTTCGGTGCCACCGGGCGCGGTGGCGTTGACGCGGATGCCCCGGCCGGCGGTTTCAAAGGCCAGGCACGCGGTGAGCGCGTTGACGCCACCTTTGGCTGCGCCGTAGGGAACGCGGTTGACGCCGCGGGTGGCGATGGACGAGACGTTGACGATGGCGCCGCTGCCGCGTTCGAGCATGTACGGCAGTGCGGCGTGGCAGCACCACAGGGTGGGGAACAACGAGCGGCGCACTTCGGCTTCGATCTGCTCGACTTCGTAGTGTTCGAAGGGCTTGGCCCAGATAGTGCCGCCGACGTTGTTGACCAGGATGTCGAGGCGGCCGAAGGTTTCTACGGCGCTGGCCATGACCCGGGCACAATCGGCGTGTTGTTCCAGGTCGGCGGTAAGGGTCAGCATGCCCTCGCCGGCCAGCTCGTGAACCAGTTCGGAGCGGTCTACTGCAACTACTTGCGCGCCTTCGGCCTTGAGCCGCCAGCACACGCCCCGGCCGATGCCCTGGGCGGCACCGGTAACCAGGGCGACCTTGCCTTGGAATCTGTTGTTCATATGCAAATCTCCGCCTGCCCGCCGTTTTTGTAGGAGCGGGTTTACCCGCGAATGCGTCCGACCAGGCAATGTCGCTGTACCGGCTGGTCTCTTCGCGGGTGAACCCGCTCCTACAAGGGGGCGGTGTTATGTTCGGGATGAAGGAATCAGGCCGCCGCCGCGAACTTCTCGTAGTAGAAGTTGGCCGGGGTAATGCCCTGCTCACGCACGTACTGGCTTACCGCCTCGACCATCGGCGGTGGCCCGCACAGGTACACATCCACATCGCCATCGTTGAGGTGGCGCGGCTCGATGTGCTGGGTCACGTAGCCCTTCTGCGGGTACTGGCTGTCCGGGTTGGCCACGCAGGCGCTGTAGGTGAAGTTGGGGATGCGCGCCGCAAGGGCCTGCAGGCGGTCGAGTTCGACCAGATCGAAGTCGTTGGTCACGCCATAGATCAGGTGCAGCGGGTGCTCGCTGCCCTGCTCGGCGATTTTCTCCAGCATCGCGGTGAACGGCGCCAGGCCGGTGCCACCGGCCAGCAGCAACAGCGGGCGCTGGATCGGCCGCAGGTAGAAACTGCCCAGCGGCCCGGCCAGGCTCATGCTGTCGCCAGCCTTGGCCAGGCTGGTCAGGAAGCTGCTCATCAGCCCGCCCGGCACGTTGCGGATCAGGAAGCTGACTTCACCGTCCTTCTGCAGCGAGCTGAACGAGTAGGCGCGGCTCTGCTCACTGCCCGGCACCTTGAGGTTGACGTACTGCCCTGGCAGGAAGGCCAGGCGGCTGAGGGCGTCGCCCTTGATCGACAGGGCAATGGTGCTGGCCGACAGCTGGCGTACATCGCTGATAGCCGCCTCGAAGCTGGCCTGTTCGGTCTTGCACAGCTGCGACGAGGCCGGGATGCGGATGACGCAGTCGCTTTCGGCGCGCATCTGGCAAGTGAGCACGTAACCTTCGGCGATTTCATCTTCGCTCAGGGCGTCTTCGATGAAGTTGTCGCCCAGCTCGTAGCGGCCAGACTCGGCCTTGCACTTGCAGGTACCGCAAGCGCCGTCGCGGCAGTCCAGCGGGATGTTGATGCCTTGGCGGTAGGCGGCGTCGGCCACGGTTTCTTGGCCGGTGGCCTCGATGAAGCGGGTGACCCCGTCTTCGAAATTCAGTGCGATCTGGAAGCTCATGTTGCACCTCGCGGGCGAGCCGGGCCACGGTGCGTCGCAGGACGCCCCAGGCAGTGCTCGCAAAACCCTGTATCAGATGTGGTAGATGTCGATGACCTGGCGCACGTAGTCGTTCTTCAGCACCACCTTCTTGGCCTGGATCAGCGGCTGTTCGCCGCGCAGGTCGAGGGTGTAGAAGCTGCTGCCGAAGTAACTGTCGGTGGTCTTGTAGCGGAAGCTCAGGGTGTGCCAGTTGAAGCGCACCAGGCAGCTGCCCTCACCCTGCTCGACGATCTCGATGTTGCTGATGTTGTGCGAGGTGCGGGTGTCGGGCACGGTCGCACTGGAGCGCTCGGTCTTGATGCGGAACACACGGTCTTCCAGGCCGCCACGATTGCCGTACCAGATCAGCGAGATTTCGCTTTGTGGATCCTCGGTGAGGGTGTCGTCATCGTCCCAGCTCGGCATCCAGAAGGTGGCGTCGCTGGCGTACAGCTCCAGCCACTGGTCCCATTGGGCGTCGTCCAGGTAGCGCGCCTCGCGGTAGAGGAAGTCGCGCACGGTTTCATACAGGCTCATTGCACGGCCTCCACGGGGATCAGTTGCTGTTCATCCTTCAGCGCCTGGATCATGGTGTCCTGCCAGTACTTGTGCTGCAGCACGAACAGGCCTTCATCCTCGGTACGCACGCCGGACAGCAGCGGCTGGAGTTCGATTTCCTTGGCCGCCTCGTCAGCACCTTCCACCCAGTGCGCGGCGCCGCGGGACATGTCGTTCCAGCCGGTGCCGCCGCCGTAACCGGTCTGGCACGAGCGGAACTCTTCCAGGTCATCCGGGGTGGCCATGCCGCTGACGTTGAAGAAGTCTTCGTACTGGCGGATACGCTTGGCGCGGGCATCGGCGCTCTCGCCTTTCGGCGCGATGCAGTAGATGGTGATTTCGGTCTTGTTCACAGAAATCGGCCGGGCGATGCGGATTTGTGAGCTGAACTGGTCCATCAGGTACACGTTCGGGTACAGGCACAGGTTGCGCGAGTTCTCGATCATCCAGTCAGCGCGGGCCTGGCCGAAGTCGGCGGCCAGCTGGTCGCGGCGCTCGTAGGCCGGGCGGTCTTCGGGGTTGGCCCAGCGGGTCCACAGCAGCAGGTGGCCGTGGTCGAACGAGTAGAAGCCACCGCCTTGTTTGGCCCAGGCGCCGGCGCTCATGGTCTTGATTTCGTCACCGGCTTCGCGCTGCTTGCGCTGGTTCTGGGTGGCGGCGTAGTTCCAGTGCACAGAGCTGACGTGGTAGCCATCGGCGCCGTTTTCGGCGGTGAGCTTCCAGTTGCCTTCGTAGATGTACGAGCTGGCGCCGCGCAGCACTTCCAGGCCTTCTGGCGACTGGTCAACGATCATGTCGATGATCTTGGCCGACTCGCCCAGGTGCTCGACCAGCGGCTTGACGTCGGCATTCAGGCTGCCGAACAGGAAGCCACGGTACGACTCGAAACGCGCCACCTTGGTCAGGTCGTGGGAGCCGTCGCAGTTGAAGCTGTCGGGGTAGCCGGCATTGCTCGGGTCTTTGACCTTGAGCAGCTTGCCGCTGTTGTTGAAGGTCCAGCCGTGGAACGGGCAGGTGTAGCTGGAACGGTTGCCGCGCTTGTGCCGGCACAGCATGGCGCCGCGGTGGCTGCAGGCGTTGAGGAAGGCATTGAGCTCACCGTCCTTGTTGCGCGCGATGAAAATCGGCTGGCGCCCCATGGTCAGGGTGAGGAAGTCGTTTTTCTCGGGGATCTGGCTTTCGTGGGCCAGGTAGATCCAGTTGCCCTCGAAGATGTGTTTCATTTCCAGGTCGAACAGGCGGGGGTCAGTGAACATCTCGCGCTTGCAGCGGTAGATGCCCTTTTCACGGTCGTCTTCAAGCATGGCATTGAGGTAGTCGAATCCCAGGGACATGGCCAGGGTCTCCCTTGTTATTGTTTAGACCTGGTCAGGTTAGGGAGACCGCTGGCGGGGGACTATCCGGATTGTGCAGAGTGCTATCCAGCCTTGCCGGGATCTCGCACTTTTGGAGCCAGCCGTCTGGGGTCATGAAGCCAGCTTGCAACAACATCGTTCACAAAGGTGTTCGTGCTTCCTGCCGCTTGCATTTTTTCGTTGAGTGGTGCCACTACCGCGAGCGCCTCCATTAATTGACTATTTGACGATATGGGAGTCGCAGCCGCATTGACAGGATAGCCAGCGGCTCTCTTTAAATTTTATCCGATGTTGCTTGATAGCTTCACTGCGGTGCCGTGCACTAATAATTTTTGAGCATCTGACCAATTCGATGAATTCATGATGGGTTGTATTTGATCCCCGTAACCACGACCAAGATTGTTGATAGTGCCTACAACTTGCTTGCTCACAGTATGGTCAGCAGCTCCGGCATGTTTTCGAACACTTGACAGCATCGTAGATTTTTGAGGTCTCGGCGCTTCAGGCGCTTCCCAAATTGTCCGAAGCGCAGGGGCTTTTGCAACCTTAGGAAACTTAATGTGCCCACTGGGATCCGTATAATTAACCGGATCCCCACCACAGTAGGCATAACAGTTTATTTCTCCACCCCCATTGGGCTCAAACTGTCAGGGCTGTGGAATCTCATCAAAATCGGATTGAACGCACGGTATCCATTCCCCAGCAAGTAGTGCCCAGTGAAAGACTCTTTTCTCTGTCCATTGAAGCGCAGCACTGATAAACATTGCTCGCCTCCATCACGCCCATAAACGGTGTACTGCAGTGAAGAAGAGGAAGTCCGCGACGTCGACATGGTGGCTTGCACATGAAATGCAAACAACTGGTAGAAATATTAGGTGACCCAGCTGGCGTGCATCACCCCCGCCGCTTGAACGTCTGCGAAGGCAGCTCGCCAAACTGCTGCCGATACACTTCCGAGAACCGCCCCAAATGAAGGAAACCGTAGTCCAGAGCCAGCTCGGTCACACTGCGCACGCCACAGGTCGGGTCGTTCAGGCAGGCATGCACCCGCTCCAGCTTGCGCTGGCGCACGTAATGCTTGGGTGTGGTGCCCAAGTGCTGATCAAACAAGGCATACAACGAGCGCAAGCTCATGCAGGCCTGCTCTGCCAGCACTTCAGCCGACAGCTCCAGTTTCAGGTTACGTTCGATGTAATCAAGAATACGCTCAAGTCCCGCTTGGGGCGCACTCAGGCATTCACGGCGGATATTGGTGCTCATCAGGGTCAGCAGCTTGCTGGCCACAATCTGGCTGTAATGGCCCTGCACCCGCGGCAGCGAATCGCTCACCTCCGCCTCATGGCAGACCATGGCCAGCAGGTTGACGAAGCCGTCCAGCTCGTCCAGCCGGTAATGGTTACGCAAGAAGCGCACCCCGCCGTCGGGCCGGTACCAGCGTTGTTCGTCGCAGATCGAGTCCAATAGACGCGTCGGTACCTTGAGAATGAATTTCTCGCAGTCTTCCGAATAAGTCAGGTCTACCGGGTCGTCGGGGTTGATCAGTAGCAGCTCGCCCGGCACCAGATGCTGCTCGCGCTTGTGCCCACGCCACAGGCAGTTGCCATTGAGCAACACTTGCAGATGGTAGATGCTTTCAAGTGCTGGTGAGGTAACCCGCACGCTGCCGCCGTAGCTGATGCGGCACAGGTCGAGTTCGGCGAACTTGCGATGGCTGAGGCTGGCCTGGGGGTGAGTGGTGCGCGACAGACCGATGCAATGCTGGCCTACATGCTGGTTGACATAATCGGACACAGCATAAGGGTCGGCGTGATGAAACACGCTACTGCGTTCGCTCAGCAGGCGGCTTTCCATAGGCAAGGCACTCGGCATCGTTATTGTTCTGGTCGCCGCTTCCTACGGCCTTGTGGGCTGTGGTTGCGGTCGTCACGGTCATTCTATCGGGCCGGTTGCTGGTCGCGAAAGCAGGCGACAACCGGTGGATGGGCACACTTAAGCAAAAAGGCGGGGGTTGAGCAATGCGGCGTTGGCATTGGATGGGCGGATAGCGGACAGATGAGCAGAGACTAGTGTTCGTTTATCGCACGGTTTTTGTGGTGTCGGGGTTGACCCGCGAATGGCAGCGCGATAAGTGGCACCGGCTTTGCCGGTGTTCGCGGGCACGCCCGCTCTCATAGAACAACACATAACTCATTGATTTAGCAGGGACCTGTGGGAGCGGGTTTACCCGCGAATGCGATGCTGATTCTACCTCCGCATTCGCGGGTGAACCCGCTCCCACAAGGTCTGCGACACGCTTTCGGGCTCTGTTCTCTGCGCGACAGCGCAGCCTGAAGGGCTGGGTGATCTCCCACAGAAACCGCGTCTCGCTTACGAATTGGGTGCTCTGCTCGGAAAGGGCTGCAAAGCAGCCCTATTTACGCCGATCAGTCAGCCAGACGCCAGGTAGTGCCACCCTTGCTGTCTTCCAGCACCACGCCCATGGCGGTCAGCTGGTCGCGAATGCGGTCGGATTCAGCCCAGTTCTTGTCCGCACGCGCCTGCAGGCGCGCCTGGATCAAGCCCTCGACCTCGGCCGCATCCACCTTGCCTTCGGCACCGGCACGCAAGAAGTCATCGGCTTCCAGTTGCAGCACACCCAGCACATCACCCAGCTCACGCAGGCGACCGGCCAGGCCAGCAGCAGCCTGTGGGTCGCTGTCGCGCAGACGGTTGATCTCGCGCACCAGGTCGAACAGCACGGCACAGGCTTCGGGGGTGCCGAAATCGTCGTTCATCGCCACGCTGAAGCGCTCGACAAACTCTTCACCACCCTTGGCCGCCACGCGGGGCAAGCCGCGCAGGGCGTGGTAGAAGCGCTCCAGCGCGCCTTTGGCATCACGCAAGCTGTCTTCGGAGTAGTTGATCGCGCTGCGGTAGTGGCTGGCCACCAGCAGGTAGCGCACCACTTCCGGGTGATACTTCTCGAGCACGTCGCGGATGGTGAAGAAGTTGTTCAACGACTTGGACATCTTCTCGCCATTGATACGGATCATGCCGCAGTGCATCCAGGCGTTGGCGTACTGCTTGCCAGTGGCCGCCTCGCTCTGGGCAATCTCGTTCTCGTGGTGCGGGAACTCCAGGTCGCTGCCGCCGCCGTGAATGTCGAAGCTTTCACCCAGGCAGCAGGTGGACATCACCGAGCACTCGATGTGCCAGCCCGGACGGCCTGGGCCCCATGGCGATTCCCAGCTCGGCTCGCCGGGCTTGACGCCTTTCCACAGCACGAAGTCCAGCGGGTCCTGCTTCGCCTCGTCGACCTCGATGCGTGCACCGATGCGCAGGTCTTCGATCTTCTTGCGCGACAGCTTGCCGTAACCGACGAACTTGCCGACGCGGTAGTACACGTCGCCATTGCCCGGGGCGTAGGCGTAACCCTTGTCGATCAGGGTCTGGATCATGGCGTGCATACCGGCGATATGGTCGGTGGCACGCGGCTCCTGGTCCGGCGGCAGGATGTTCAGGCGGCGCTCGTCTTCGTGCATCGCGTCGATCATGCGGGCGGTAAGCGCGTCGAAGGTTTCGCCGTTCTCGTTGGCCCGGTTGATGATCTTGTCATCGATATCGGTGATGTTGCGCACGTAGGTCAGCTCGTAACCGCTCTTGCGCAGCCAGCGGGTGACCAGGTCGAAGGCGACCATGCTGCGGCCATGGCCCAGGTGGCAGTAGTCGTACACGGTCATGCCGCACACGTACATGCGCACCTTGTTGCCATCCAGCGGCTTGAAGGTTTCCTTGGTCTTGCTCAGGGTGTTGTAGATGCTAAGCACGGCGGTTCCTCAGCTGCCCCAGGAGTCACGCAGGGTGACAGTGCGGTTGAACACCGGGCGGCCCGGCTGGCTGTCCTTCAGGTCGGCGCAGAAGTAGCCTTCGCGCTCGAACTGGAAGCGGTCTTCGGGCTGCGCCTGGGCCAGCGACGGCTCGGCACGGCAACCGCTGAGCACTTGCAGCGAATCCGGGTTGATGTTGTCGAGGAAGCTGCCGCCATCTTCGGTCTTTTCCGGGTTGGCGGAGCGGAACAAGCGGTCGTACAGGCGTACTTCGCACTCGACGCTGCCTTCGGCTGGCACCCAGTGGATCACGCCCTTGACCTTGCGGCCTTCAGGGTTCTTGCCCAGGGTGTCCGGGTCGTAGGAGCAGCGCAGCTCGACGATATTGCCGTCGACGTCCTTGATGGCTTCGTCGGCGCGGATCACGTAGCTGCCGCGCAGGCGCACTTCACCGGCCGGTTCCAGGCGCTTGTAGCCCTTTGGCGGCTCTTCCATGAAGTCATCGCGGTCGATGTACAGCTCACGGGCGAACGGCAACACGCGCACACCCATGTCTTCCTTCGGGTGGCGCGGCAGTTCAAGCTGCTCGACCTGGCCTTCCGGGTAGTTGGTGATGACCACTTTCAGCGGGCGCAGCACGCACATGGCGCGTGGGGCGGTGCGGTCCAGGTCGTCACGGATGCTGAATTCGAGCATCGACATGTCGACCACGCCGTCGGAGCGGTTGGTGCCGATCATTTCGCAGAAATTGCGGATCGAGGCCGGGGTATAGCCACGGCGACGGAAGCCGGACAGGGTCGACATGCGAGGGTCGTCCCAGGCTTCGACGTGCTTTTCGTCGACCAGCTGCTTGAGCTTGCGCTTGGACGTGATGGTGTAGTTCAGGTTCAGGCGGCTGAACTCGTACTGGCGCGGGTGTGCCGGCACCGGCAGGTTGTCGAGGAACCAGTCGTACAGCGGACGATGCCCTTCGAATTCCAGGGTGCAGATCGAGTGGGTAATGCCCTCGATGGCGTCCGACTGGCCGTGGGTAAAGTCGTAGTTCGGGTAGATGCACCACTTGTCACCGGTCTGGTGGTGGTGGGCATGGCGAATGCGGTACAGGATCGGGTCGCGCAGGTTCATGTTCGGCGATGCCATGTCGATCTTGGCCCGCAACACGCGCTCGCCATCCTGGAACTCGCCGGCTTTCATGCGTGCGAACAGGTCGAGGTTTTCTTCCACGCTACGCTCGCGGAACGGGCTGTTCTTGCCCGGCTCCTTGAGGTTGCCGCGGTATTCCTTGGCTTGATCAGGGGTCAGGTCGCAAACATAGGCTTTGCCACGCTTGATCAGCTCTACGGCCCAGTCGTGCAACTGGTCGAAATAGTCGGAGGCGTAACGCACGTCGCCGGCCCAGTCGAAGCCCAGCCATTTGACGTCGCTCTGGATGGCGTCGATGTACTCCTGGTCTTCCTTGGCCGGGTTGGTGTCGTCGAAACGCAGGTGGCAGACGCCCCCGAACTCCTTGGCCAGGCCGAAGTTGACGCAGATCGACTTGGCATGGCCGATGTGCAGGTAACCATTGGGCTCCGGCGGGAAACGGGTGACGATGCTGCTGTGCTTGCCCGAGTCCAGGTCGGCCTGGATGATCGGCCGCAGGAAGTTCGCAGGGACAGCGGGGGCGCCTTTGGCAGCGGCGTTGGGCGCGTTGTCGGCAGTGGGCTTGCTCATAGGATCCTTGAATGCACGTGTCCGGCCTGGGTAGGCCGATTGAATCAAAGGGCCTATCATAGCCGAAGCAGTCAAGCTGCTGACAGTCGGGCCCGGACAAACTGGCGTGATTTATCACGGCTTTTTGCCGCACCCTGGCAAAATGGCCGGTGCGCGCCATGTGTCGTGATCGCCTGATCCTGCGTCAGGTGATAACCCGCGCCCTGCGCACCCTAATTTCTGATTGCCTTGAAAGAGCGAATTTCAGCATGTCCAAAGTCAAACTGAGCACCAACCACGGCGACATCATCCTGCAACTGAACGCCGAAAAAGCTCCGCAAACTGTTGAGAACTTCGTTCAATACGTCAAAGACGGCCACTTCGCCAACACCGTGTTCCACCGTGTGATCAAAGGCTTCATGATCCAGGGCGGCGGTTTCGAGCCTGGCATGAGCCAGAAGAAAACCCGCGCCAGCATCCAGAACGAAGCTGACAATGGCCTGAAGAACACCAAGTACAGCATCGCCATGGCCCGCACCATGGAGCCGCACTCTGCCTCGGCACAGTTCTTCATCAACGCCTCCGACAACGACTTCCTCAACCACAGCGGCAAGAACGTGCAGGGCTGGGGCTACGCCGTGTTCGGTGAAGTGATCGAAGGCCGTGAAGTGGTCGACGCCATCGAGAAAGTTGCCACCGGTTCCAAGGCTGGCCACCAGGACGTGCCGAAAGACGACGTGATCATCGAGAAAGCCGAGATCATTGAGTGATCCTGCTGATCTCTGATCTGCACTTGCAAGAAGAACGCCCGGATATTTCCCGGGCGTTTCTTGATCTGCTCGACGGCCGTGCCCGCCACGCCAAGGCGCTGTACATCCTTGGCGACTTCTTCGAAGCGTGGATTGGCGACGATGCCATGACGCCCTTCCAGCAGTCGATCTGCCAGGCCATGCGCCGGCTGAGCGACAGCGGCACGGCCATCTACCTGATGCACGGCAACCGTGACTTCCTGATTGGCCAGGCCTTTTGCGACGCTGCGGGCTGCACCCTGTTAAGCGACCCCAGCGTGATCGAGCTGGGCGGTGAACAGGTGCTGCTGATGCATGGCGACACCTTGTGCACCCGCGACCTGGGCTACATGAAAATGCGCCGTTTGCTGCGCAACCCGCTGAGCCTGTGGATCTTGCGGCACCTGCCGCTGTCGGCCCGCTACAAGCTGGCGCGCAAGCTGCGCAGCGAAAGCCGCACGCAAACGCGGATGAAGTCCACCGAGATCGTCGACGTCACACCCGAGGAAGTACCGAAGGTGATGGCAGCGCATGGCGTGCGCACGTTGGTGCATGGCCATACCCACCGGCCGGCGATTCACAAGCTGGTGGTTGATGGGCAACCGGCACGGCGCATTGTGCTGGGTGACTGGGACCGCGGCGGTTGGGCCTTGCAGGTTGACGAGCAAGGGTTTCAGTTGGCGCCGTTCGAGTTTTCCTGACCGACCGGGTCGCCTTCTTCGCGGGTAAACCCGCTCCCACAGGTACTCCACAGATACTGGCATTGTGGTGTTCCTGTGGGAGCGGGTTTACCCGCGAAGGGGGCGGGATGCCTTACTGCTGTGCCACTACTCCCTTGTCCCGTTCACTGATCACGATTTCCCGGTACTCCGGGTCAGCCTTGATCTGTGCCTCGGTAAACGGAATCACTGCCAGCTGCTTGGCCGCAAAGGCCTTGGTCTGGTCACTGGCGTGCGCCGAAGCCGCTTCGCTTGACTGGGAAAACGCCAACAATCCCCGAGCCTCAGGCCCTTTATCAGTAAAGCTGACCAGTTGCAGGTAGCTGGTACCACTGACCACCAGCCGCTTACCCTGCCCGTGCGGCACGCTGTACATCGCGTTGTACACGCCCAACGCCTGCGGGCCGCCCGGTACCGGCGTGCCATCCAGCGATTGCTGGACTTGCCCCCACTTCGCCTCCCCCCCTACACCGCTGTCGGCAACCTGCTTGAGCGAGGCCAGTGCCGCCTCGTGTACCAGTTTGCTCACGGCAGCTTGCTCTACCGCCAAGCCGCGCGGGGTGTGCTGCGGATCAGCCGGGTCAAAGGCTACGCGCCAGCTTTCCGGGTGCTCGGCCAGGGCATTGAACAGGTTCTGGAAATGCACAAGGCCAATACCGCTGTCGAGGTCGGCCTTGCCATTCCAGGCCGCCAGGCTGCTGCACACGGCCTGCACGTCCGCGCCGGCACCTTTGCACCATTGCAGCAGGTCTGGCAGCACCAGGCTGGCCAGGTAGACTTCATCATCGGTCACCATGCGCTGCAGGTCATCGACACCCAAGCGGGCTTTACCCTGCAAGCGTTGCAGGGCAAAGCGGCCTCGCATGCCCAACGGCTGGTCACTGCGGCTGACCAAGGGTGAATAGCCCGTCAGCGGCTGCGCCGGGTTGGCCAGCCAGGCCGGGTCGTTGGAGTTTTGCACGAAGTCTTGGCGCTCAAGGCTTGGCAGCAAGCGTGCCGGGAAGATACCTGGCTGAGCCGCCTGCGCATCGACCTTCCACTGGCACGCGCTGCGCGAGCCATCCAGCACCACCAGACGCCCTTGGGCCTGTGGGTTGCTGCAGCTGTCGAGCAGCTGCTGGTCGACATAGGGCACTACCGACTGGTTCAGGTACAAGGCCCGGCCACCCTGATCAACGGCCAAGGTGTTGACCCAAGGGATACCTTGCAGCTGTTCGACCGAACCCTTCAACGCCGCCAGGCTGTCGGCCCGGTTGATCTGGTACCACTGCTGCAGCACCCGGGTATTCTCAAGGTTGGCGTCGCGCAAGCTGTAAGCCGCATGCGCATCCCAGTCCAGGCGGCCTGGCCATTGCACAACAGGGCCGAACTGCGAACTGTAGACCTGCCGCTCTACCTGTCTCAGGCTGCCATCCTCCGCCTTGACCGCAACGCTGACGGTTTGCCGGGCCAACGGCAGTGACTTGCCATCGAGCAGGTAACGGGTCGGGTCCTTGGGGTCGAGTTGCAGGCGGTAGAGGGTGAAATGCGTGGAGGTGTCTACGGTATGCGTCCAGGCCAGGTGCTGGTTGAAGCCGATGTTGATCATCGGCAGGCCGGGCAACGCCGCACCCATCACATCAAGCTGCCCTGGGATGGTCAGTTGCATCTGGTAGAAGCGCATGCCGCCCATCCACGGGAAGTGCGGGTTGGCCAGCAACAGGCCTCGACCATTGGCCGAGCGCTGCGCGCCCACAGCCACGGCATTGCTACCGCGCTCCGAGGCGAAACGCTCCTGCCGGGCCAGCGCGGTGGCAAAACCAGCTGACGATTGCTGGCTGGTCAGGGTTGGTGGTTGCGCCCCCGCCAGTGCCTCGACGAACTGCCCCACGCCGCCTTCGGCCAACAACCGGCGGGTCAGCTTGACCAGGTCTTGGCTGGTAATGGGCCGCACCCACTCGCCGGTGCCACACTCGGCGGGCAACCCTTCGCTGCGGCGCTCGGCCAACGCCCGGTTGTAGCCGCTGGCATAACCTGCCAACAGCGCCTGCACTGGCGCTGGCTGCGCCTGCAGGAACGCCTCGACCGCCGCCGGGCTGTTGAGCCAGGTGAAGAACAGGTCGCTGGCCAAGTTGTCGCGCTGCTCCAGGGTCTTGCCCTTGGCGCCGAAGTAGCGTGAGCGCTCACCACTGACGGTCAGCACTTCATTGGCCAGCAGGCACAGGTTGTCCTGGGCGTAGGCGTAGCCGACACCATAACCCAGGCCACGCTCATCCTTGGCGACGATATGCGGCACCCCGTAACTGGTTCGGCGAATCTGCGCACTGGCATCGGCGGCGGTTTGCGCCTGTACGCCGACGCTGAAGGCCACCAGGGCGGCGGCCAGGCCAGCGCAAGTCATGGGACGGGAAAGTGGAAACACGGGCACTCCTCGGGTTCGGGGGTTATCCCGATCAGACGAATGGGTAGAGGAAAATTTTACGTATTACAAGGCGATGGAACGTCTTGTTGGGGAATAGGTTTTTTGCCTGATTGGATAATGCATTTCGGCTGGGAGGTGCTTGCCACAGCATTTTCAGCGCCTGTGAGAACGAGCGCCGCGCGGGCGGCGCTCGATCTGTGCACCACCTCAAACCCAAGCCATGCACCTGGAGGCCCTAACCGCCCGACAAACAGATCGCAGCCACGCTCCCCCAGCTTTCCGCGAAGAACTTTTTTCACGAGTGGGTTGCAGTTTTTGCGTTCTCATTCGTCCTAATAAGTGAGCCACCCATATTTCGGGTTCGTCCACGAAAAGGAGCATTCACATGTACAACCCGCAACCCTCGATCCAGGCCGGGCGAGCCCCTGGCAGAGCGCCCAAGGAACAGGACGTTTTTGCTGAGGAGCGCACCGGCAACGGGCAGATCCGCGAACTGCTGCGCAGCTTCGGCCTGCGCACCAGCCTGATCCGCCTCAAAGTGATCGATGCCTTGCACGCCGCCGACCGTAATGGCCGCAGCATTGGCGTGCGCGGCGTGCACGCACAACTGGAGCAGCTGGATATTCCGCTGTCGTTCCTCAGCGTGCGCGAAGTGCTCAAGCGGCTGTGCGCCGAAGGCGTCATCCAGCTGGGCAGCGACAAATGCTACAGCCTCAACCCCCAGGCGCGCGCCATGCTGGAGCACACGCCTTCACGCTGAGCGCTTGGCCGGCCATGCCTGGCCGGCCCGCGCAGGTCAGGGCTTGACCTTGCGCCGCAGAATGCCGTTGATCACCACGACCACCACGGCGATGGCGATGGCCAGCATCTGGAAGGTCTGCTCACTGATCGTGCCCTGCTTCTGCAGGTGGGACAGGCCCAGCATCAGGCCCAGTACCACCAGGATGATCAGAAGAGAATATTTGAGGCGCTGCACGTGTGTCATCGAAGGTTCCTTGCAACATCAGGGGCAAATGGCTCGCAACGAGCCGCGGCAATGATACAACGGCCACCGCCCCCAGCGCTGAATTTCCTGCTGGGTGAGGCGGCGGCAGCCTGAAAGCATGGTGCTCTCAAGCACCCATGCCGGAGGCACCATGTACAAACCCCTGCTGTTCGCATCCCTGTTTCTGACGCCCCTTTCCCTTCATGCACTGGACACCCGCCAGACCCCTGCCGAGCACCTGCTCGACCTTGGCCGCGAGCTGGCGGCGCACGCCGGCGCCAGCCATTGGCAACAACTGTGGCAACGAGTGCGCCAGGCAGGCTACCTGCAGGCCGAGGGTGCCCCGGTGCATTTCAGCGTGCCTTCCGCCCGGTTGCCTGATTTGGCCCGGCAAACCTTGGCCGAGGCCGACCAGGTGCAAGCGCTGCGCCAGACCCAGGCCCTGTACCGTCGCAGTTTTGCCGGCCAGGTCATCGGCCAGCGCAACGGCCAGCCGCTGCACGCGCTGTGCCTGCTGGTTGATTGGCGCACCTTGCCCCAAGGCATGCGCGCCACCCCCCAAGCCTACCTGCGCAGCGCCAGCTTGCTGAGCAGTTATCCCTGCGACTGAGGTTATCGGACCCAATCCGCATTAACGGTGGTGACCAGATGAGACATTACCTGTCACAGCCAAATGTCGACGACATTTCCTACAACGCCGGATATCGCTGCCTGCAAACCCTGTGCACCGAAGCTACAACCTCCAACCCATATGCCGCCTAGCGACGGGCCTTGGCTGTCGCACAGAATTTGCTCACACCTTCGACATAACGCCGCTGGTGATCGGGTCGCACAGCCCACCCATCCCGAAGGAGCGCCATATGCAATTGCCAGATTTGAGCCAGATCGATATCAGCCAACTGCCGCACTCGTTGCAGGCCCTGATCGACTGCATCGGCATCGACAACGCCTACCAGCTGACTTGCGCCTACGGCGGCAGGCCCAAGTACATCCCCAAACACCGCGAGCGCACCAAGCTCGTCGAGGTGCTACCGGCCGAAGCGCTCGACGCACTGATCAAGCGCTTTGCCGGGGTCGCCCTGGAAATCCCCAAGGCTGACCACTTCATGCGCCAGTTGCGCAACCAGCAGATCCAGAAAGAAAGCGCCGACGGTTTGTCCCGCAGCCTGCTGGCCAACAAGTACGGCCTGAGCCTGCGCCAGATTGGCAACATCCGTCGCCAAGAGCCTTGCGTGCGCTGAAGCCCAAGCACCGTGGCCGCCACTGGCGGCTACCTAACCTTCACTAGAAAGAGCATCCCAACATGTCGATAGACAACAGCCTCATCGGCTCGGTCATCAATGCCCTGCCGATGGACCGCATGATCGCCGGCCCCCTGCAGGCCATGGTCCAGGCACAGGTCACCGCCAGTAAATCGTACGCAGACTTCCTGATGCAGGTGTGCGTCCAGGACGGCAAGGCAGTCGCTATCCAGTTCGACTACGACGAAACCATTGTCGACGAACAGGGCGAGTACAAGGGCGTGGTCAGCAAGACCATGAAAGTGCCGCTGCTGGCGGCCATCACGCACCCGAACATCACCATCGAAGAAGGTAATGTCGAGTTCGAGCTGATCATCAACCAGATGTCGGAAGACAGCTCCAGCACGGACATGAACGCAACCGTGGGAGGCTCGCTGGGCTGGGGACCGTTCAAGCTGAACGTGAAAGGAAGCGTCAGCCACAAGTCCTCGCAAACGCGTAAGACAGACACCCGCGCCCGCTACGCATTCAATACCACGCTGAAGCGCCAGGAGCCGCCTGAAGCCGTGATGAGGGTGATCGAATTCCTTACCGATGCCGCGACCAAGCCGACCGTTGTCAAAACTGCCGTACTGGAAAGCCCAGACGAAATATCACAGAAAGATACCTTGAAAGACCCTGCTGCCAATAACAACCCACCGCCAAGTGCCAGCAACCCTTGATTCGCTCCACCCCCTCCGCAACAGCCCCCTGGCCAGCAACAGGGGGCTCCTACTGGCCTGAGGAGTCGAATCAATGGACAAGTCCCCCGCCCCCATGACCTCCATCGACCTGCGTGAAATCACCCGTGGCCTGCAGGAAGCCGCCAGCGCCACCAACAGCCTGATCGCCCAGCAGTACATCAACCTGTTCGACCAGTTTTTCGAGTGTGACACCGAGGCATTGGGCGCACCTATGAAGGCCAAGATGGTCGAGGTTGCCATGGACGGCCAGCACATCATGCGTGTGCCGCTGTTTGCCCTGGTATCACCCAAGGGCCTGGCCCTGGAGCGCATGCAAGTCGACTTGTCGGTGCGGGTCAAAGGTACCGAAGCACAACAGGCCTTGCTGACCGCGGGCGAAAACAAGGCCGCCAGCTTCAAGGTGACCATCGGCGGCCAGGGCCGTCAGGGTGAAAGCCGTGACCCTGACGAAGTGCAGATCCGCATGCAGTTTCAGGCCAGCGAACCACCAGAAGCACTGAACCGGCTGATCGAGGAATACACCAGCCTGATCATCCCGGTACGCGCCCCCAGCCTGCCACCCTCGCCCGACACCAATGAGTTCATCGAGGCGGCCACCGTCCGTTGACGGCGGCCCGGCGCCTGCTTAGAAGTCGCGCTTGTAGAAAATATCCAGAGAGCTGGCCAGCCCGCTGGCGGCCTCCAGGTACACCTTCTTGCTCAGTTTGTAGCGCAACGCGATGGTGTTGGCGGGCTCGAACACCCCCACGCCGTAGCGCAGGCTCAGCTTCTCGGTGAGGTTGCCGCTGGCGACCACGCTGGTGGTGTTGCCCGAACCTTCGGTATCCAGTTGGAAATCGTCGATTCCCAGGCTTGAAGCCAGGCTGCCGGTAATGCCGGCACTACCCGCCAGGCCCAGACCCAAGGCTGCCTCAGCGAGCATGTTGTTGTCTTCGCCGGTGGTGCCCAAAGGGCGCCCCAAAACCAGGTACGACAGCGCCTGTTCCTGGCTCATGGCGGGCTCCGAGAACACTTTTGTGGTGGGCTGCTCGGCGCTGCCGCTCAGGCGGATACCGGCAATCACGTCGTCGACCTTG
Source organism: Pseudomonas sp. NPDC089392 (assembly GCF_044749595.1). Classification (NCBI taxonomy): domain Bacteria; kingdom Pseudomonadati; phylum Pseudomonadota; class Gammaproteobacteria; order Pseudomonadales; family Pseudomonadaceae; genus Pseudomonas; species Pseudomonas sp. NPDC089392. The sequence goes on along the minus strand of NZ_JBIVIF010000008.1, from coordinate 151,571 downwards.
CGGATCGCTTCGATGTCCAGGTACGGCTGGTCGATCGGGCCGGCGAACAGCAACCGCGCCCGGCGGATGGTCAGGCGCTGGCCGTAGGCACGGTAGCGGCCGTCGGCCAGGCTCAGCTCGCCGCGGGTATCGAGGTTGTCACCGATGTGCACATGGCCGAGCAGGTTGGCGGTGAGGCCAAAGCCACTGAACGACAGCTTGTCGCGGCCGACGTCGACATCGATATCCATGGCCATCGCCATGGGTGCCTTGCCCTCTTCGGTCTGGTGGCCGACGATCACCGTGTCATCCGACACCTTGACGGTGGACGGCGGCAGCTCGCGCACGGTGATCTTGCCCTTGGGCACCTGCACCTTGCCGGTCACCGCCAGCTTGTCGTCGATCAGGCGCAAGGTCAGGTCCGGGGCAACTTCCAGCGTGGCATAGGGCTCGACCGTGACGGGCAGTTGCTGGCCTTGCAGGCGCACATCCATGCCCAGTGCCTGGCCCCAGGTGAGGTTGCCACTCAATTGGCCACGCCCCGCCTCGCCACTGCGCCAATTGCCATTGAGCTGCACTTGCTCGCCGGCAATCAACGCCTGCAATGACAAGTCCTCAAGGCTGGCCGGCAGTTCCGCGCCACTGATTTCACCGCCGCTGAGCATCAGGTTGCCGTTGACCTGTGGCGCCAGCAAAGAGCCTGACAGCCGGCCACTGCCATTAAGCTGCCCGGCCAGGCGCTCGACCATCGGCACGAACGGGCGCGCCACCGACAAGTCCAGGCCGGTCAGGCGAAAATCACCCGACAATGGCTTGTTCTTGCCCAGTGGGTCGAGGATAGCGCTGACATTCAGCTCACCCAGGCGCTCGCCGCGAAATGCCAGGCGTGTATCGATACGCCGTGGTGCCAGCGTGCTGTCCAGGCGCAGGGTTTGGTACGGGAAGTCGACCCAGCGGCCCTTGTCGCGCACGCGCAGGGTGCCGCCACTGGCGTCGACGACGATGTTGCCCTTGGGGCCGCTGGCCGGGATGTCCAGGTTGATGTCGGCATTGAGCAGGCCCTGCCAGGCGAAGTCCTTCGGCAACCACTGGGCCAGGCTGGCCAGCGGGAACTGCTTGAGGTGGTAGCGCAGACGTGGCTCGGGGGCCAGGCGCTGGTCGTCGCCACACAGGCTGGCCTGGCCGGAGCGCCAGCAGTGGGCACCGAAATCCAGCTGGCCGCTGGCCAAACGCTGCAGGCGTGCCGGGGCTTGCAACTGCCAGTCCTGGCCACCGGCCTGGATGCGCCCACTGGCCAGGCGCCCGCGCCAGTCACCCTTGTTCAGCTGGCCATCCAGGCCAAGGTCGAGCTTGAGTTGCGGGCCGTCCAGCGCCAGGGTCACGGCTTGCTGGCGAATGTCGCCTTTGCCGTTGGCCTGCAGCGTGCCCAATGCTGTGTCGCCCACGTGGATGCCGCTGGCCTTGAGGTCGATCACGCCGCGTTGGGCGTTGTCCAGGCGAGCATCCAGGTCCAGTTGTTGCAGCCGGTTTTCGGCCTGGGCCAAACGCTGGCCCTGCAGAGTCAGCGTACCTTGCGGCGCCTGCAAGGTGCCGGCGACATCCAGCCGGCCCTTGACCTGGCCTTGCAGCCTTGGCCACAGCTGGCCCAGGCGCGGCAAGTCGAGATCGACCCGCCCGGCCAGGCGCTGCTGCAGGCTACCACTGCCGTTGATGCGGTTGTCACCCAGCTGGATTGCCAAGGCGCCCAAGGTCCAGCTCTGCCCTGCCCCTTGGGCCTCGACCTTGAGCACTGCCGGCTGGCCGCGCAGGCGGCCCTTCAGGTCAAGCTGGGCATCGAGGGCCAGCACATCACCCTTCATCTCGCCTTTGCTACGCAGCGGGCCTGCCAGGGTGCCCGGCAGTTCGGCCAGCCAATAAGCCGGGTCGAGTGCCGACAGTTGCAAGTCGACATCCCATGCCAAGGTATCGGCAAAGCGCACGGCGACATTGCCAGCGGCCTTGCCTTGCCCAGCGCTCAGCGCCAATTGCGCAAACTTCACCTGGCCCAGGTCACCTTCGAACGGGCTGGCCAGGCTGAACGCCCCCGCCGGGCCATCCAGGTCGCCATTGAAGGTGCCCTTATAGTTACCATCGCGGTAGTGCACCTGGGCATTGAAGCGCTTGAGCGTGACGTCGGGCGGTGTCTCCAATGGGTACAGGCGCAGCCACGGGAAGTCCTGCCAGTCCAGTTGAGCGTCGGCGGCCAGGCCATTTTGCCAGTCGGCCTTGGCTTGCAGCTTGACGCGCTGGGTATCGCTGGCGTTCAGGTCCAGCGCATCGAGCTTGGCCCCTTTGCTGTCGACCACCCCGGACAAGATCAGGGCGATAGGCGCCTGCTCGGCCGGCAAACTGGCCGAGCCTGACAATTGATAACCCTTTAGCAGGTCGCCCTTGGCATCGAGCTTGAGCTGGTTCAGCTGCAAGGTATCGGGCAACGAGCCAGCCGGTTTGAAGGCCTCGGAACGGATCTGCAAGGTCGCCGGCAAATGCTCGGCCAACGCCTGCAACTGCCCGCTCAGCGTGGCATCGAGGTAGCCGCTGCTGGTGCCAGCGAGCTTCAAGGTCTTTTGCAATTCGCCAGTGGCGGTCAACGCCAGTTGCCAAGGTTTGCCCTCTACCGCAGGCAGCTGCAGCTGGCCCTGGAGTTGCACCGGCCAGTCACCTTCGGGCTGCAGGTCGCCCTGCAGGTTCAATTGCAGGTCGTCGCGCTGCAGGTGCAGGCTGTCGATGCGCAACCCGGTGTTGGTCCAGTGCGCCGCCAGTTGCAGGTCACCGAGCAGGTCACTGCCATCCAGGCGAAGCTGGCCAATTTTGACTTCACCCAGTTCGATGGCCAGCGGCAAGCGCAAGGCCGGTAATTGCAGCGGGCCGCTGTCGGCCGGTTCGGTACTCGGCGCAAAAGCCATGTCGATACGTTGTGCCTGCAATTGGTCGATGCACAAGGTGGCGCGCAGCAGACAAGCAGGCGACCACGCCAATAGCGGCGCCTGCACCTCTACCTTGCTACCAGCGTCGACCCAGCTTAGCCGGCCAGCTTGCCAGCTACCCGCCAGGCGGCCCTGGAAATCAGCCACCTCAAGCCCAGGCACCTTGCCCAACACCCAACGGCTGCCAGCCTCGGTACCCAGTAACAGGCCCAGTGCCAGGACCAGGCTCGCGACTACCCCGAGCAGGCCCAGCAGGATGTATTTGATTACGCGTTTCAAAGCTCAGGCCCCATGGAAAAGTGCAGGCGAATGCCCCCGTCGTCATCCAGCGCCTTGGCCAGGTCGAGGCGCAGCGGCCCGACCGGCGAGACCCAGCGCACACCAAAACCGACACCGGTCTTGAGGCTGGGCAGCTCCAGGTCATTGAACGAGTTGCCCTGGTCGACGAAGGTTGCCAGCCGCCACTTTTCGGTCAGTGAATACTGGTACTCGACACTGCCGGCCACCAGGTAGCGCCCGCCAATGCGGTCGCCGTCGCTGTTTTTCGGCGACAAGGTCTGGTAGTCGTAGCCGCGCACGCTCTGGTCGCCACCGGCGAAGAAGCGCAACGACGGCGGGATGTTGTTCTTGAAGCCATTGGTCGCGCTGCCGCCGAACTGCACGCGGCCGAGCAGGCGGTGGTTGTGGCCAAGCGTGGTCAGGCCCTTGAGCAGCACGTTGCCGTGCAACAGGTTGGTGTCGGAAACCAGCCCTTCCTTGGCCCCCTGTACATCGAACTGCAGGCGATAACCGTTGTGCGGGTCGATGCGGTTGTCACTGCGCAGGAAGGAATAACTGACGCCGGGCATCAGCAGGTTGCTCAACCCGGAGTCATCGCCCAGGCGATACTCCTCGCGCTGGTACTTGAGCGAAATCACCCGCTGCCAGCCACTGGGCAGCTTGCTGTGCCACTCGGGGCCAACTGTCAGCAGCTTACTGAGGGTATCGGTACCGGCAATTTCCTCGTTCTGGTAACCGCCGGCAAAGCGCAACTTGTCGGTCAGCGGCGGGTCGAGGGGAATGTCGTACCACAGGCCAACGTTCTGCCGGGGCGCCGACAGTTCGGTTTCCCAACCATAGCTGTGGCCCTGCGGGTTGACCCAGTGGCGGGTCCAGTTGGCCTTGACGCGCGGCCCGACGTCGGTCGAGTAGCCCAGGCCCAGGCCCATGGTGCGTGGCTTGCGGGTTTCCAGGTGGACATCCACCGGCACTTCTTCGCCCACGGCTGCGGTGGGTGCCGCATCCACGCGTACGCCTTCGAAATAGCCGCTCGATTGCAGGTCGTTGTTCAGTTCGGCGATCAGTTCAGAGTCATAAGGTGTACCCGGCTTGAACGACACCATGCGCTGCAGCAGGTCGTCGTCCAGCGGTGTGTCACCACCGAAGGTGACAGCGCCCAGGTGATAGCGCGGGCCACTCTGGTAGACCAGTTCAATATCGGCCACGCCCGCCTGGGGGTCGACCGCCAGGCGCTGGCGGCTGAAACGCCCACTGAAGAAGCCGTAGCGCGACGCCTGGTTCTGGATCAGCCGCTTGGCGTCTTCGTATTGGCCGTGGTTGAGTTGTTCACCTGCACGCAGTGCCTTGCTGTCTGGCACGCGGAAGGCCTTCATCTCGCTGGCCGGGCCCTCGATGCGCACGGTTACGTTGCGCAGGCGAATCGGCTCGCCGGGATTGATGGTGATGATCAGTTGCGGGGAATGGTCAGCCGCACTGGCGGGCTTGACCTCGGTATCGATCTGCGCCTGGTAGTAGCCAAGTGCCTGCGCGGCTTTGCGCGCCTGCTCCTGCGCGCCACGACTGAAGCGCAGTAGCGCTTCTTCATCGCGGTCGCCAAGGGTACCGATATAGCCTTCGACATTGGCCTTGAGCGCCTTGTTGGCCGGTTTTACCTTCACCAGCAACTCACTCTGGCCCCATGCTGCGAAACTGGCGGCCCAGAAAACCAGGCCCCAGGTCAATCTTCCTGAATACGTCATGCGGCGCATGCTACCAGAGCCGGGCGCTCAAGGGAGCCGCCTTGCGGCCTGCTCAGGCAAAAGCGGAATTGGAAGAAACCGGATTGGGATGAAAAAACACCCTCTCCCGGATTGGTCCTACAGCGACCTCGCCAATTTCCTCGTAGCCCTGACGCTGGTAAAAGGCCAGGTAGTGCTCATTGCCGGTGTCCAGCACCACACCCTGGGTGCCTGGGTCGTCCGCGCACCAGTCGTGCACAGCTTGCAACAATTGCTCGCCGTACTGCTTACCCTGAAATTGCGGGTGCACCCCTAGCAGTGGCAACACGTGCACCTTGTCGGTAGGCAGGCAGGCGGCCAGGGCCGCCTGGTAGTCCATATAGCGGCGCGTGCAGCGCTGGCCGGTGCCCAGCAACATGCGCAAGCGCCAGGCCCAGCTATCGGCCACGCCCAGCCGGCGCAGCGGCGGCACGATCAGGGCCAGGGCAATCAGGCGGTCCTCCACCAGCAGGCCGATGGCAGGCAGTTGCAGGTAGAAATGCTGGCGTACCCACTCGCGCACCATCACCCGCAGGCGCTGCTCATACCCTGGGCGCTGGGCCTCGAAGATATAGGCGAAGGTAGGTTCATGGCGGTAGGCGTTGTACAACAGCGAGCGTGCCTCGCGGCTATAACCATCATCAAGCAGGCAGACACGCGCCGGAGCGGCTGTGGTTTCGGGCATTGCGGACAGACCTCCTGGAATGGGCGTACAGTGCCTTGGAGGTGTTTTCACCGCGCATCGTTCACCCCCTACAGCACGTTAGCAGTAGCGCCCCGAAGCCGCCACGCTGGTGATGGCGGACGATGTCGGCTAGCATCGCGCCTTTTACCGGGATTATCTTTCCATGAAGATCGTCTGTTTCAACATCAACGGCCTGCGGGCCCGCCCGCATCAGCTGGCGGCGCTGATCGAAAAGTACCAGCCGGACGTGATCGGCCTGCAGGAAACCAAGGTCAGCGACGATCAGTTCCCACTGGCCGATGTGCAGGCACTGGGTTACCACGTGCATTACCACGGTCAGAAAGGCCACTACGGCGTGGCCCTGCTGTCGCGCCAGGCACCGTTGAGCCTGCACAAGGGCTTTGCCACCGATGAAGAAGACGCCCAGCGCCGTTTCATCTGGGGCACCTTCGCCGATGCCGATGGCAACCCGATCACCATCATGAACGGCTACTTCCCCCAGGGCGAGAGCCGCGACCACCCCACCAAGTTCCCGGCCAAGCAGCGTTTCTACAGCGACCTGCAGGCGCTGCTGGAGGGCCAGTTCCGCAATGACCAGCCGCTGCTGGTGATGGGCGACATGAACATTTCGCCGCAGGACTGCGACATCGGCATTGGCCCGGACAATGCCAAGCGCTGGCTCAAGACAGGCAAGTGCAGCTTCCTGCCGGAAGAGCGGGAGTGGATGGAGCGTTTGAAAGGCTGGGGCCTGGTGGACAGCTTCCGCCACCTGTACCCGGAGGTGACAGACCGCTTCAGCTGGTTCGACTATCGCAGCCGTGGTTTCGAGGACGACCCCAAGCGCGGCCTGCGCATCGACCTGATCATGGCCTCGCAGCACCTGGTGCCACGGATCAAGGCGGCGGGCGTGGACTATGAATTGCGCGGGATGGAAAAGCCGTCGGACCATGCGCCGATCTGGTTGGAGTTGAGCTGAGGTTAGTGGTGGGGCCTGAGGTGCTTGCCTTGAGCCCCGCCTACTCACAACCCCAACCGCAACGCCTCCTCCACCCCCGCACCGCGCACATCCTCCGCTGCGCTGACCAAGGCAAAGTTGTAAGCCCCATGCGACCAATACCGCGCCTCCAGCTGACCATCGACCCGCTGCCCGTCCGGCATGCGCCGGTACTGCTCACCCGGTGAACGCAGGAACAGGCTGATGCGTTGGCCCTTGCCATCCTCGAACACCAGCAACGCCGCCGGCCCCTGTTCGTTGCTGAGCAGGCGCGCACCCACCGGCTTGAAGCCATAGCCCGCCAGGTCCGGCAACTGCCCCACGCGACTGAAATGCCGCCCCAACCAATCACGCAACTGCCCTGGGTCGCTGGCCTGGATATCCAGCGCCTCGCTACCCGCGAACAAGCGGTGCGCCTGGACGGCATCGGCCATGGGCAAGTCGACGCGGGCCAGGGTCGCATCACGCACCTGCCAACCACCCAGGCCACCCACGCCCAACGCGAGCAAGAGCACCGCCGCCGCAGCCCAACGCCGCTGGCGGCGCTGGCGCAATTGCCGGCGCACCTGGCTCAGCTCCAACTGCGCCACCCCGGGCAGTTCGGCAAACCCGGCCAGCGCTGCTCTCAGCCGGCGGGCATCGGTACGCCAGCCCTCCACCCGTGCCGCGGCCTGCGGGTTGGCCGCCAGCCAGGCCTGCACCTCGGCCCGGCGCACAGGCTCCAGGCGCTCATCGACGTAAGCGTGCAATTCGTCTTCGCTGGGGATCAGGCGCGTCATTTCAATCTCCGCAAGGCCGGGGGCTGGGGGTTGCCCTCGGTCAGTTCGCGCAAGGCATTGCGAGCGCGCGACAGGCGCGACATCACAGTGCCGATGGGGATGCCCAAGGCCTGGGCGGCCTCCTTGTAGCTCAAGCCTTCGATGCTGACCAGCAGCAGCAAGGCACGTTGCTCGGCCGTGAGCCGGGCAAACGCCTGCAAGTCGGCCTGGGCCAATACGATAGCTTCGAGGTTGTCGCCGGCCGGCTCGTCGACGTGCTCGGTACGGCCAAACCAGGACAGCCAGCGCGCATGCAGGCGGTCGCGGCGTTTGCCGTCGAGGAACAGCCGATAAAGAATGGTAAACAGCCACGCACGCAGCGCCTCGGCGTCCCGTTGCTGGTCGCGCCGGCTCAAGGCCCGCTCTACCGCCGCCTGCACCAGGTCGTCGGCGCTACCCGGCTCGCGGGTCAGCCACACGGCAAAGCGGCGCAGGCGGGCAAGCAGTTCGCGCCACTGGTGGTCGTCCAGGTCGTGCATGGCTAGGTCCCGGCCTCTGGGGTTGTCAGTGTAAAGGGCAGACGCCTGTGAAGAAATTCTATTCCCGCTGAGGGAATAAGTTTTTCCCTGCCCCGTCGTACCGGCACCTTCACTGAACCGGACGATGACCATGAACTCACCTTTGCACGGCCCGGCCAAGGCCTTGCGCCTGGCCGCCATCGGCGCCGTGATGCTGGCTGCAGGGGCCGGCTTTGCCTATGCCGCCGGCTGGCTTGGCGACACCCGGCTGACGCCGCAGCGCATCATCGACACCTTCGAAGCACAGGCCGGGCATTATCCGGGCTACCGCAAGAACCACGCCAAAGGCCTGTGCGTCAGTGGCTACTTCCAGGCCAGCGGGCAGGCCGCCAACCTGTCCACGGCACGGGTGTTCAGCCAGGCGCGGGTGCCGGTGATAGGCCGTTTCGCCATTGGTGGCGCCAACCCGTTCGCGCCGGACACCGGCATTCCGGTGCGTAGCTTGGCCATACAATTGAGCACTGATGACGGGCAGGTCTGGCGCACTGGCATGAACAACCCGCCAGTGCTGGCCGTCAGTACACCTCAAGGGTTCTATGAGCAAGTGCTGGCAGGCGCGCCGGACCCGGCCACCGGCAAGCCAAACCCGGCCAAGATGCAGGCGTTCTTCGCCGCCCACCCGGAAAGCGCGGCGTTTCGCCAATGGGCAGCGGGCTACAAGCCCAGCAACAGTTTCGCCAATACCCAGTACCACAGCATCAATGCCTTCCGCCTGATCGACGCCGGTGGCGCGGCCCACCCGGTGCGTTGGCAGTTGGAGCCACAAGCCGAGTTTGCCGCGCTGCCCGCCCAGGTCGATGACAAACTGTTCCTGCAGCATGACCTGAAACAGCGCCTGGACCAAGGCCCGCTGCGCTGGACGCTACGCCTGGTACTGGCCGAACCTGGCGATGCGGTGGACGACCCCGCCAGCCCCTGGCCTGCCGAACGGCGCAGCGTGAGCGCCGGCACACTGGTGCTGGAGCAGGTTGATGCACCCGAACAAGGGGCCTGCCGCGACCTCAATTTCGATCCGCTGATCCTGCCCCAGGGTATAGAGGCGTCCGCCGACCCGATCCTCGCCGCTCGCTCAGCTGCCTATTCGGAATCCTTCAACCGCCGCAGCCGTGAATCGCTCAGCACTGGAGCCCGCCCATGAAACCGCAAGCCTTCCACCCCCTCGCCCGCCTGCTGCACTGGCTGATGGCCGTATTGATCCTCGCCATGCTGTTCATCGGCGTGAGCATGGTCGCCGATTTGTCGCCGCGGCACCCTGTGCTGATCGGGCTACACAAGGCCACCGGCCTGGCCTTGCTGGTGCTTGTGGTGTTGCGCATCGCCGTGCGCCTGGCCTTGCCCCACCCACCCTTGCCGCGTGACCTGCCAACGCTGCAGCGCTGGGCAGCCGGGGCCTCGCACCTGCTGCTCTATTGCCTGATGCTGGCCATGCCACTGTTGGGCTGGGCGATGCTGTCGGCTGGCGACTACCCTCGCCCGCTGGGCTTGCCCGCCATCGCCCCGCATAACCTGCAGCTGTATGCCGTGCTGCGCCAGGCGCATGGCTGGGCCGGCTACCTGCTGTTCGCCACGGTGCTGGTGCATGTGGGCGCGGCCTTGATGCACGCGTGGGTGCGCCGCGACGGCGTGTTGCGTAGCATGTGGCCTGGCCCCCTGCGCCGCAGCGAATGATCCATGGCGGCCCAGGGTTTGACAATCGATAATAATTCTTAACAAGATCGGCGTTTAACTGCCGTACTGCCCTGGACTGTCTAATGAACGTTGCAAAGGATCCTGCCACCCTTTTACCGGCCAGCACCCTGGACTTGCGCCCATTGCTGCTGGCCAACATGGCCTGCACCATGTCGATGATGGCCTTCGTCGCACTGATCGGCCCGATTGCCCGCCAGCTTGGCATGGCCACCTGGCAAGCCGGTGCCGCCGTGACCGTGGCAGGCGTGGTCTGGGTGTTGTTGGCACGGCCCTGGGGGCGTGCGGCAGACCGCCTGGGCCGGCGGCGCGTGCTGTTGCTGGGCAGCGCTGGTTTCACCCTGGCTTACTGGCTGCTGTGCCTGTTTGTCGAAGGCGCACTGCGCTGGTTGCCGGGAGCTACCCTGGCCTTCATCGGCCTGATGGTCGCACGTGCCTGCATCGGCGCCTTCTATGCCGCCATCCCGGTAGGCTGCAATGCGCTGATCGCCGACCATGTCGAACCGCAACGTCGGACCCGGGCCATGGCCTCGCTGGGGGCGGCCAACGCCGTTGGCCTGGTGGTGGGCCCAGCGCTGGCGGCGCTGCTGGCGCGGCATAGCCTGAGCCTGCCGTTCCATATCATGTCGCTGCTGCCAGCCAGTGCTTTCCTCGTCCTGCTGTTCACCCTCAAGCCCCAGGCGCTAGCAAGCAGCCATGCCCCCAGCCCGGTACGGTTGAACGACCCGCGCCTGCGCCGGCCCTTGCTGGTGGCGTTCAGCGCCATGCTCAGCGTCACCGTGTCACAGATCATCGTTGGTTTCTTTGCCCTCGACCGCTTGCACCTGGGCCCTGCCGAAGCCGCCCAGGCCGCCGGTATCGCCCTGACCACGGTGGGCGTGGCACTGATGCTGGCGCAGGTGTTGCTGCGCCAGCTGGAATGGCCACCGCTAAAGATGATCCGGGTCGGCGCCACGGTGTCGGCCCTGGGCTTTGCCTGCGGTTCGCTGGCAACAACGGCGCCCTGGCTGTGGGCTTGTTATTTTGTCGCGGCAGCGGGCATGGGCTTCGTATTCCCGGCGTTTTCCGCGTTGGCAGCTAATGCCATGCACGCCTCCGAGCAAGGCGCCACGGCTGGCTCCATTGGCGCTGCCCAAGGCATGGGCGCGGTGATCGGGCCGCTGGCTGGCACCCTGGTGTATGCCATCGATCCACGCTTGCCATTCCTGGCTGTGGCGGCACTGTTGTTGCTGGTCGGGCTGTGGCCAATGCCGCGTGACCAAAGGGTTTGAGAAGCACAGCGCGCAAGCGCGCAGAGTGTGTTTTAATGCGCATCGCTCATTATTTTAAACACCTCAGATTACAAGGCGGCTATGGACACGGGGACGCGACTCAAACTGGTGCGTGAACGCAACAACCTCTCCCAACGGGAACTGGCCCGCCGCAGCGGGCTGACCAATTCGACGATCTCGCAGATCGAACAGAATCGCGTCAGCCCTTCGGTCAGCTCCCTGAAAAAACTGCTCGAAGGCATTCCCATGAGCCTGGCGGAGTTTTTCAGCTTCGACGAGCCGGTGCGTGAAGAGCGCTACGTGTTCCGTGGTGGCGAACAGCCAGACCTGGGCCGTAACGGCCTGCGCATGCTGCTGGTCGGTGCCAGTGTCGAAGGCCGGCAAATGCGCATGCTGCGTGAACTGTATGCACCGGGTGCCGACTCGGGTGAGCCGATCGTGCATGCCGAGGGCGAAGAATGTGGCCTGGTCACCCGGGGCACGGTCGAGCTGTGGGTCGATGGCCATGTCAGCGTGCTGAACTCGGGCGATGGCTATTACATCCCCACTACCCTGCCGCACAGCTTCAAGAACATCGGCCCGGACGAAGCTGAGATCATCAGCGCCAATACCCCGGCGAATTTCTGATCTTGACACCGATGGGGCCGCTGAACACCCGGGCCATCTACCAGTGCCTGCGCAATGCGGCCCTTGGCGTGCATCACCTGGAGGTGCGTGCACGCCGCGATGGCGGATTGGTCGAAGTCGACATCCAGGGCTGGCAACTGACGCTGGCCCTGGACGCCGAAGGCCTGGCGCATTGCGTTCATTGCCTTGCCCCTGGCGGCCAACAGGCCGGGCTTGAGGATTGGCCGCGCTACGGCAGCAACCCCACCGACCTGCTCAGCCTGTGGGAGCGCACTCAGCTGGAAAGGCTGCTGGCACCCTGACGCAACGCCGCTTCGACAAAGTCCAGGCGGTCCTGGCCAAAGAACATCTCGTCGCCGACAAAACAGGTTGGCGCGCCAAACACCCCACGCGCCACAGCCACCTCGGTCGCCTGCCTTAGCGCGGCCTTTACCTCGTCATCCGCCGCCAATGTGTGAAATGCCTGCGGGTCGAATCCGCCCTGGGCAAGAGTTTCATCAAGCACCGCGCTATCGCTCAGGTTGCGGCGCTGCACAAACAGGCCATTGAACAGCACGGCCAGCAAGGCCTCGAAACGCTCTGGCGAACGCAGCTGAGTGCCCACCACCCCACGCATCAGGGTCAAGGTATTGACCGGGAACCCCGGTGGCAACCCGTACGGCACCCCGTAACGAGCCGCAAAGCGCGCCAGGTCGGCAAACATGTAGCGTCCCTTGGCCGGGATCGAGACCGGTGAGGCGTTGCCGGTGGCCTGGAATACCCCGCCCAGCAACATCGGCCGGTAGCGCAACGTGGCCCCTTGACGGGCACACAGTGCTGGCAGTTGGGTCCAGGCCAGGTAGCTGGCTGGGCTGCCCAGGTCAAAATGGAAATCGACGATCTTGTGCATGACTATGATCCTTGTTCGGGGAAAGGCCTTACCAGCGTTCCATCCAGGGGCGCAGGTCCAGCTCGAAAGTCCAGGTGTCGCGAGGCTGGGCGTGCAAGAACCAGTAGCTGTTGGCAATGTGCGCCGGGTCGAGGATGCCATCCTGGTCCTTGAGGGCATAACGCTCGGGGAAACTGTCGCGAATGAAGGCGGTGTCGATGGCGCCGTCCACCACCACGTGGGCGACGTGAATGTTTCGCGGCCCCAGTTCGCGCGCCATGCTCTGGGCCAGAGCGCGCAAGCCGTGCTTGGCACCGGCGAACGCTGCGAAACCCGCCGCGCCCCGGGTACCGGCAGTGGCGCCGGTGAACAGGATCGTGCCGCGCTCGCGCTGGACCATGCGCCGGGCCACCGCCTGGGCAGTAAGGAACCCGGCAAAGCAGGCCATCTCCCAAATCTTGAAGTATTTGCGTGGGGTTTCATCGAGGATGCTGCACGGCACATTGGCGCCGATGTTGAAGATAAAGGCTTCGATCGGGCCGATATCGCGCTCGATGGTTTCAACCAGCTCCGCCACCTCCTCCTCCTTGCGGGCATCAGAGCCAAAACCGTGGGCTTGGCCGCCAGCGGCGCGTATTTCCTCCAGAAGCGGCTGCAGCTTGTCAGCCTGGCGCCGGGTCACACAGGCAATATAGCCCTCGCGGGCAAAACGCTTGGCGATCTCGCCACCGGTGGCATCGCCCGCACCGATCACCAGCACTACTTTTTGTTGTTCTGCCATGCTTGCCTCCATTGGTGAATGATCGTTTAGTAAACGAACGCTATGTTATGATCACCGCCATCGTCAAGCCCTCCTGCAGAGGCAAGTGAATGCGTTACTCCAACGAACACAAGCAGCAAACCCGCGAACGGCTGCTGGCCAGCAGTGGTGCACTGGCCAAGCGCGGGGGGTTCTCCAGCACCGGCGTGGCCGGGCTGATGAAGGCCATTGGCCTGACCGGCGGTGCCTTTTACAACCACTTCCCGTCCAAGGACGACCTGTTTACCGAGGTGGTGCGGCAAGAACTGTGCAACAGCCCGCTGGCGCGCCTGGCCAACCAGGGCGCCAGCCGCGAACGGCTGGGCCGTTGCCTGCAGCAGTACCTGAGCCTGGCCCACCTGCACAATGCCGAGGGTGGCTGCCCATTGCCGCCGCTGGGGGTGGAGATTGCCCGGGCCGAAGCGCAGGTGCGCGAAGTGGCCGAGCATTGGCTGGTGGAACTGCACCAGGCCTGGAGCGCAACACTGGAGGATGAGCAACTGGCCTGGGTGCTGATCAGTCAGTGCGTAGGTGCGCTGATGGTCGGGCGCATGCTGGCCACCGAAAGCGTGCAGTCGCAGGTACTCGACGCCAGTCGCCACTTTGTAGAAAAGGCCCTGCATGAAGCGGATTAGTGCACTGCTGGGGCTGTTGCTGGCCCTGCCGGCGCTTGCCGACCAGGCCTGCCCGCCAGGGCAATACCAGGTATGCCTGATGGGCTGCTTTTGCGCCCCGATCGACCCTGGGCAAGCCGGGCAAATTCTCAAGGATGTGGAGGTGATGGCGTCGTCCAGCCTGACCTATGCCTTGCACCAGGCTCGCGACGAAGCCACCGCCAGCGGCGTTGAGCCGATCCCGTTGCATATCCGGGTGCAGCTCGAACCCTGGTATGACTTTGCCGTGCTCGACGCGGCGCGCTTCCGGGTGGGTGACCAGGAGCAGATGAGCGCGGCCAATGCGCTGCTGCAGAACCCCGACGTAAACGCCGTGACATTGATCGACACGATCATCTTCCGCCGGGCCGGTGACGCTGAGGACAACGTGGCCTTGTGGGCGCACGAGCTCAAGCATGTGCAGCAGTACCAGCAGCTGGGCGTCGAGGAATTCGCCCGGCGCTATACACGCAACTACGACGACCTGGAGGGGCCCGCCTACAAGATCGAGGCCGAGGTGGGCAAGGCGCTGCGCGAGCGCGGTTCAGGGCAGGCCCGCTAACCTCAAGCCATTGCGCGATCCCGTGTAGGAGCGGCCTTGTGTCGCGAAAGGGCCGCAAAGCGGCCCCAGCATTATTTGCATTCACGCTGAAATTGTGGGGCTGCTGTGCAGCCCTATCGCGACACAAGGCCGCTCCTACACAGGGAACGCGCCAGTGGCCGCTTATGTTGTCAGGATGCCGCCGAAGCCTCTTCCGTCACCTGCTCACGGCTGGCATAACGCTGCGCCAGCACCGCACAGACCATCAACTGGATCTGGTGGAACAGCATCAGCGGCAAGATCATCGCGCCAATGCCACTGCCCACGAACAACACCTGGGCCATTGGCACGCCGGTGGCCAGGCTCTTCTTCGAGCCGGCGAACAGAATCGTGATGCGGTCCTCCAGGTCAAAGCCCAGCGCCTTGCCAAGCAGGCGCGTACCAAACAGCACCACCGCCAGCAGAATCCCGCACACGGCAAACAACCCGGCCAGGTGCTGCGGCGATACCGTGTGCCACAGCCCGGTAACCACCGCCTCGCTGAAGGCGGTGTACACCACCAGCAGGATCGAGCCCTGGTCCACCACCTTGAGCCAGCGCGCATTGCGCTTGACCCACGCGCCAATCCAGCGCCGCGCAATCTGCCCGGCCACGAACGGCACCAGCAGTTGCAGGGTGATCTTCAGCACCGCATCCAGGCCAGAGCCGGTGTCACCACTGGCACCCAGCAGCATCATTACCAGCAATGGCGTGAGGAAGATCCCCAACAGGCTGGACGCCGCCGCGCTGCAGATGGCCGCCGGTACGTTACCGCGGGCCAGCGAGGTGAAGGCGATGGCCGACTGCACGGTGGCTGGTAAGGCGCACAGGTACAGCACGCCCAGGTACAGCTCGTTGCCCACCAGCGGCAGGAATAGCGGCTTGAGCGCCAGGCCCAGCAGCGGGAACAGCACGAAGGTGCAGGAGAACACCAGCAGGTGCAGGCGCCAGTGCCCGGCACCGGCGATGATCGCCTCACGCGACAGCTTGGCGCCATGCAGGAAGAACAACAGGCCGATGGCCAGGTTGGTCAGCCAGCCGAAATACACCGCCCCGTCGCCCGAGCAAGGCAGCACGGTGGCGATCAGCACCACCCCGAGCAATGCCAGGGTGAAATTGTCGAATAACATGCGCAAATACTTCATCAATGTGTCCGTCTTGTCATTGTGCAAGGGCAGACGATAAGGTCTGCGGCTATTTGCCGCTAACGCCGGAACCCCCACCGGTATCGCTCAACGGACACGCTCCATAAAAGGACCACCCATGCCTCGCCCTCGCCTTTGCGCACTTGCAGCCGCCCTCACGCTTACTTTCGTGCACGCCACCGCCAACGCCGACGACCAACTGCAAGCCAAGGTCGACCAGATCATCCGCCCGCTGATGCAGGATCAAGGCATCAGCGGCATGGCGGTGGCAATCTACGCCCGCGACCACGCGCATTACTTCAGCTACGGAGTGGCCAGCAAGGCCGACAACGTGCCGGTCAGCCGCGACACGCTGTTCGAAATCGGTTCACTGAGCAAAACCTATACCGCCACCCTGGCTGCGCTGGCCAGTGCCGAGGGCAAGCTGGACCTCGAAGCCCCGGCCAAGCGCTACCACCCGGCCCTGGCCGGGGCGCCCATCGGTGACGCCAGCGTGCTGGAACTGGGCGCCTACAGTGCCGATTGCCTGCCGTTGCAGTTCCCGGATGCGGTACAGACCCCGCAGCAGGTGGTCGATTTCTTCCGCCACTGGCAACCCCCTGCCAAACCCGGCACCCAGCGCTGCTACTCGAACCCTAGCCTGGGCTTGTTCGGTGACCTGGCCGCCCGCGCGCAGCACCAACCGTTTTCTACACTGATGACCGAGGGCCTGCTGGCAAAAATGGGCCTGGAAAACACCTACCTGCACGTCCCCGCCAGCGCCCAGGGGCTTTACGCCCAAGGCTACGATGCCGACGACAAACCAGTACGCGTCGGCCCCGGCCCCTACGCCGACGAGGCCTACGGCATCAAGACCAGCGCCAGCGACCTGCTGCGCTATGTACGCCTGCACATGCAGCCGGAGGGCCTGCCCCCGGCACTGGTCAAAGCCATTGCCATTACCCAGCAAGGCTACTTTCAGGTTGGCGCCATGACCCAGGGCCTGGGCTGGGAACGCTACCCCTACCCGGTCACCTTGGGCACGCTGGTCGATGGCAACAGCCCGCGGCTTATCCGTGAACCGCAGGCAACCACGCGCTTGCAACCGGCCCTGCCCGCGCTGCCAGCCGCCTGGTACAACAAGACCGGCGCTACCAACGGTTTCGGTGCCTACGCTGCGTTTGTGCCGTCCGAACAACTGGCTGTGGTGTTGCTGGCCAATCGAAATTACCCGAACGAAGCCCGGGTGCGCGCAGCCTTCGACATTCTGTCAGGGCTGTAGTGCCAGCAGTGATTGTCGAACAAAATGACAAAAATGTAGTGCCAAAAAATATTCACTACAAAACGGTTGACGCCGTTCATCGCCCTTGTGCATGATGAAGCCGTCTCCCTGATCGGGAGCGGTGGCAAGGGTGTTCCAGGCGGCCTGCGCGGTAACGCAGGCCGTCCGTGGAGAGGGAACTGTCCAAAAGGCAGCGTGAGAAAGCCCCTGTTGCGATGCTGCTGTAGCAGCCTTGGTAGTGCGCTACACCGTGGTAGTGCCAACTTTGAAAAATCACCTACGAATGGGTAATGGGGGCTTTATGATGAACTTGAACAACAATCCGACTATCGACCAATTGGCCCAGCTGTTCGCCGTACGCAAGGACAGCCTTGACGACCACTTGCTGTGGGTTAGCCAAACCGGTGAAGTGCGCCTCGACCGCCTGCCACCGAACACTGTCGAAGATGAATTTGAAGAGCACCTGCCCAGCATGCGTGCCCGCTTCAAGGTCTACCGCCGTGGCCTGGGCTACGTCGGCAAGAAGGCCGCCGCCGACACCGAGTTCGTTGGCCGCGTACTACAGACCCTGCAACAAGAATGGCCCGCTGCCCGTGAGCAGCAGGCAGTCAAGGTGATCGAACCGCTCAACTGAGGGTTCGCACCCTTACCAGTGCCCGGCCCGCATAGGCCGGGCTTTTTCATGCCTGGCGCTGTTGCAAACGGGTTTCCGGCAAGGGCAAGGCGCCGGTCGCCATTGCCCGGGCGCGGTCGACGCCCCACACCAGGGCGCGGGTCATGGACTCGCCTGGTCGCGCAGGGTAATACTCTTCAAGCAACGCACGCCCATCCCTGCCATACAAACCCAGGAACAACTGCGTGGCTCCAAGGCGCGACAAGCGCACTTGTACGTCAAGCGTGGTGCCGTCACTGAGTGCTTCGTCGTGGCTGCGGCTGTGCAGTTGGGCATCGGCCCACTGCCAATAAGTCTTTTCCCTGACTCGCATGAGCATTCAATCCTCCGTTGCTGGAATGCCGCGTCAGAAAACCACAGCCTTGGTCATCCGGCGAGCGCTACCCGGCAATACCATGAGGAGGATCAACTAATAGCAAAAAAAGATTCTTCACGGAAAAGCTGGGGTGGGGCTTTTAGGTGCATGCCTTGGGATTTGAAGTGATGCACAGATCGAGCGCCGCCCGCGCGGCGCTTCGCAGCACAAGGCTGCTCCTACATCTGTTTCGGGCCAGTCACGCCGGAGAGGTCACCGCTGTCCGCCTTGTTCGTACCATTCGATATCGAAGGGAACGCCGTTGCTCTTCATCAACCTTCAGCCATGCACCAAGGCTGCCACCCAACCTGCCACAGGAATAATTGGCCCGAAACAGATGTAGGAGCAGCCTTGTGCTGCGAAGCGCCGCGCGGGCGGCGCTCGATCTCAAAGGCGCTGAAAGTGTTGTGACAAGCACCTACCAGCCGAAACGCTTCATCAGAACAGGTAAAAAAAACCCCGCCATTGGGCGGGGTTGTCCTGGGGCAGGATCACTTTTTCAGTGGAACCCGCGGCATGAAGCGGCCTTTTTGGCTGCGCTGCAGGTGTGCAGGCTGGAGCTGTTCCGAATCATCCAGCGTCATGTGTGCAAAGCCCAGGCGGTATGCCGCCTGGCCACAGCGCACCTGGCTGTTGATCGGGAATGCGTCGTTCAGGTCTTCGAAAAAGGATTCGCTCATGCCCTGTATCCCTCCAGTGGCGGTCACGCTGGCAACCACAATAGCTGCCCAGTTAAACGCGGCCTGGAAGTGAGACTAGCTGGTCATTTGCGGACCGCCCGGACAAATGTCCTGTACCCGACCAGTGGCAAAACGCTCTATTTCAAGCGTACTGCCGTGCCGGTGGCGAACACCACGACCATACCGCCCTGTACCGACGGCATGCTGATCTCGAAATCCACGCCTACCACCGCATCGGCTTGCAACTGCCGTGCCCGCGCCTTCAGTTCTTCGGTGGCCTGCTCACGGGCCTCGCGCAGCGCGCTTTCCAGGGTTTGCGACCGGCCGCCGAAAAAGTCGCGAAAACGTGCAAAGAAATCGCGCACGAAATTGATGCCCTGCACCGATTCGGAACTGACCACACCCAGGTATTCGGCAATCGGGCGACCTTCAAGCTGGCTGGTGGTGGAAATGATCATGAGGGCGCTCCGTAGGGCTGGCAAAAGAGGCCGATTTTAACAGAGTGCGGCAGTAGGTTACGCACTGACCGCGCGCAAGCGCTGGCCGATCCGAGCGCCGAACACGTTCACCAGCAGCCCGGCCATCACCAGCAAAGCACCCCAGCCCTGAGTTGCAGTCAGGCGTTCGCCCAGCAACAACGCCGAAGAGCTCAGGCCGATCACGGGCACCAGCAACGAGAACGGCGCCACCTTGCCAGCCGGGTGGCGCGACAACAGCTTGCTCCACAGGCTGTAGCCAAGCATGGTGGCGACAAAGGCCAGGTATACCAGCGCCAGCAACGAACTCCAGCTGATATTGGCCAGGGCATGGCCAATGCGCTCGGGCCCTTCCAGCCACCACGACAGCGCCAGGAAGGGCAATGGCGGGATCAGCCCGCCCCAGATCACCAGCGCCACCAGGTCAACCGAGCCGAAGCGTCGGGTAATGATGTTGCCCATGCCCCACATGGCACCGCCACACAGGGTCAACAGCAGCGCCAGCATTGGCACATGGCCACCGTCTTCGCTGCCGATCAACGCCAGGCCACTGGCCGCCACCAGCAGCCCCAACACACTGGCCAGGCGCAACCGCTCACCGAGGAACAGTGCAGCAAAGCCGAGGGTGAAAAAAGCCTGTGACTGCAGGATCAGCGAAGCCAGCCCTGGCGGCATGCCGCTATACATGGCCTGGAACAGGAAAGCGAACTGGCCCAGCGAAATAGTCGCGCCATAGGCGATCAACCAGCGCCAGGGCAACTTGGGCCGCTTGACCAGCAAGATCGCCGGAAACGCCACCAACAAGAAGCGCAAGGCCCCCAACAACATCGGCGGCAAGCCATCGAGACCAACCTTGATCACGACGAAGTTGACTCCCCAGGCGACAATCACCACCAGGGCGATGAGCAGGTCCTTGAGCGGCATTGCAGCTTCCTTCTTCAGGCTTTCTAGACATATTTCGTTACAGCATAAGGCTATTCCTTTGACAGGGACCAGCACAGTTGCGGCCAAGGGTTGCGCAACAGTGACTGTTACAGTTTGCGGAACCTGCCCTCCGCGTCCCGCCAATAGGGTCTACCTTGATAACCGAACTTCTAAGGAGCACAACCATGAAGCAGATCCTGATCATTGGCGCGGGCTTCGCCGGTCTGTGGAGCGCGCTCAGCGCCGTCCGCCAGCTAGACCTGCATGGCAGCAAGGGCGTCGAGGTCACCTTGCTCGCGCCCCAGGCCGAGCTGCATGTGCGCCCGCGCTTCTACGAACCCGACGTACACACCATGGCCGCGCCGTTGCAGGAGCTGCTCGATGCCGTCAACGTTCGCTTCGTGCAAGGCACGGCCTTCCGCATCGACGAAGCGACCCGCAGCGTCAGCTATCGCACACGCAGTGGCACCCAGTGCGCCCTGCCCTACGACCGCCTGATCATGGCCTGTGGCAGTGTGCTCAACCGCCCTGAAATGGTTGGCATCGAACATGTCTTCGATGTAGACAAGATCGACAGCGCCGCACGCCTGGAAAACCATCTCAAAACATTGGCCGGCATGCCCGACACACCAGCACGCAATACTGTGGTGGTAGCCGGGGGTGGCTTTACCGGCATCGAGACCGCCACCGAGCTACCGGCCCGCCTGCGCGAAATCTTGGGTGACGACGCTGCGTTGCGCGTTTTGGTGGTGGACCGCGGCGCAAGGATTGGCGCAGCCCTAGGCGATGGCATCCGCCCGGCTATCGAGCAGGCAATCGAGGCACTAGGCGTGGAATGGGTTTGTGGCGCCACGGTAGCCTCGGTGGACCCTGCCGGCGTATTGCTGGACAACGGCCAGCGCATCGACGCCAATACAACGATCTGGACCGTGGGCTTCAAGGCCAACCCACTCACCGAGCAGATCAGTGGCGAGCGCGACCGCCAGGGTCGCCTGCATGTCGATGGCAACTTGAAGGTCAAGGGCAATGATGCGGTGTACGCAGCCGGTGATGTGGCTTACGCCGCCTGTGACGAGCTTGGCAACTACGCCGTGATGTCGTGCCAGCATGCGATCCCGCTGGGGCGCCATGCCGGGAACAATGCTGCTGCGGAGCTGATTGGCGTGGCACCGAAAACCTACAGACAACCCAAGTATGTAACCTGCCTTGACCTGGGGGCTTGGGGTGCTGTGTATACCGAAGGGTGGGAGCGCGCGGTGTCGCCACCGGAGGACAAGGCCGAGGCCAAGGCGCTGAAGGCACAGATCAATACGGTTTGGATCTATCCGCCTGCGGCCGACCGCGCGGTCGCATTGGCAGCGGCTGACCCGGCTATCCCGGTAGCCTGAAACACCTGTAGGAGCGGCCTTGTGTCGCGATCGGGCCGCAAAGCGGCCCCAGGATTTCAGCGTCGACGCCGAGATTTCTGGGGCCGCTTCGCGGCCCGATCGCGACACAAGGCCGCTCCTACAAAAAGCGCAATCCGTGCGTTAGGCCGCAGCGAACAACTCATTGGCAATCTGCGCCTGGGCAGCATCAATCGCCTGGCTGCGCTGCTCTGGGCCGTAGGCCAGACCATGGGCGCGGACAACTTCCAGGTCGGTCACACCAATAAAGCCGAGGAACACTTTGAGGAAGTCTTCGTGCCCGGCGCCCGTCGGCTGGCCAGCGTGCAGGCCACCTGCGGTGGACACCAGCACCACCTTCTTGTCACCGCACAGGCCTTCCGGGCCAGCTTCGGTGTAGCGGAAGGTCTTGCCGGCAACGGCGACGCGGTCGATCCAGGCCTTGAGCTGGGTCGGTACGGTGAAGTTGTACATCGGCGCACCGATCACCACGGCATCAGCGGCCAGGAATTCTTCCAGGGTTTCCGCGCTCAGCTTGGCTTCGAAGGCCTGGGCTGCGTCGCGCATGTCTTCCGGGGTGCCAGCAGCTACCAGGGTAGCCGCAGAAAAGTGGGCAATGGCGTCGGCAGCCAGGTCGCGGTACACCACTTCCACGCTCGGGTCGGTGGCTTTCCAGGCTTCAACCACTTCGCGGCTCAGCTGGCGGGAGGCGGAATTGTCGCCCAGGATGCTCGAATCGATATGCAACAGTTTCATGGGACTCTCCTGTGATTGAAGACCGCGGCTGTGGGCGATCACGATGGAGAGAATCCTACCGGGATGATTAATGGCTGAAAAGGCGGCAAAAATGCGTTAGTTTGTCTCACAGATAGGACAGTGAGACATTCCGATGCAAGACCTCAACGACCTTTTCTACTTTGCCCGCGTGGTCGAGGCCGGCGGATTCGCCGCTGCCGGGCGCCAGTTGGGCATTCCCAAGTCACGCTTGTCGCGGCGTATTGCCGAGCTTGAAGAACGCCTGGGCACGCGCCTGCTACAACGCACGACACGGCAGCTGAAGCTGACCGCTGTGGGCGAGCGCTACCTGCATCACTGCCAGGCCATGTTGATGGAGGCCGAAGCCGCCGATGAGGCGGTGGCCAGCATGAGCAGCGAGCCGCGCGGGCGATTGCGGGTGTCATGCCCTGTGGCGCTGGCGCATGCCTTTCTACCGGATGTAATCAGCCGCTTTCTTCAACAGTACCCGCTGGTGCAACTGGACATGGTGCTGCTCAACCGCCGGGTCGACCTGATATCCGAAGGCATCGACGTGGCCCTGCGGGTGCGCGACCTGGGCGATGAAGACCCGGCCCTGGTCACCCGCCGCCTGCGCCAGGCACAGATGCAACTGGTTGCCGCGCCCGGCTTTGCCGACCACATCCGCGAACCGAGCGAGCTGGCGTCATTGCCGGTACTGGGCGCCGCCGAGGCAGACCGCCTGGTGCACTTCCGCCTGTTCGGCCCCCATGGCAAGCAGCAGGAAATTGCCCTGGAACCACGGCTGGCCATTGATGATTTCGTGGTACGTAATGCAGCTGTACGGGCGGGCCTTGGGTTTACCGCGCTACCCAGCATGTTCTGCGAAGAAGAGCTGGAACGCGGCGAGCTGGTACGCCTGCTGCCAGACTGGTCACTGCCTGGCGGTTACTTGCAAGCGGTGTACCCGCACCGGCGCGGCTTACTGCCCGCAGTGCGCGTATGGATCGATCACCTGGCGGCGTCGTTCGAGGCCTGTGGAGAACGGTATGTCTGAGCGAAACATGAATGAAGCCCAGGTCGCGGCGTTTTGCCTGAGCCTGCCGGGTGCGCGGGAAGACTACAAATGGGGCGGCATCCGGGTGTTCTCGGTGGCGGGCAACAAGATGTTCGCGGTTCTCGACCTGGCGGGGGCAGGGTTGTCGTTCAAGGTGGCCGATGATTTGTTTCTTGGCTATTGCGACCGCCCAGGTGTGCGGCCTGCACCGTATCTGGCAAGGGCGCGGTGGATCAGCATGGCGCTGCCCTACCCCATGGGGCGGGATGAATTGTGTGATTTGTTGCAGCGCTCGCACCAGCTGGTGGTGCGGCGGTTGCCCAAGCGGGCGCAGGTGGGGTTGTTGATCTAGTCAGCTTGTACCGGCCTCTTCGCGGGTATACCCGCTCCTACAAGTACCCCACAGGTCTCAATGGCGGTGAAAATCCCCGTAGGAGCGGGTTTACCCGCGAAGAGGCCGGTTCAGGCACAAATCAACTAAAAGGCAGAAAGCGCCCGTCGAGAAACAACCAGTCCGCCCAGAACACCTGGTGCACCAGCACAATCCCCCAGAACACCAACTGGTACGAAACCTTGCGCGTCTTGTGCCGAAACAGCTGCTGCGCCAGCAGCGCGCCCGGCCAGCCACCCAACAGCTCACTGGCATGCAACACCTTCTCAGGTGTACGCCAGGCCTGCGTACGCGCCTGCTGTTTATCCTGCCAATACAACAGCAGGCTGATCAGGCTCATTGCCGGGTACAGCGCCAGTGGCCACCAGGCCTGGTCGTTCCAGGCCATGCGCGCCGCACCCAGGCCCGGTAACAGGCACAACAGCGCCAACAGCAGCAGCTTCAGGCGCACAAATCGCACGCCCTGCGCCCGCTGCCCGCGCAGCACCTCAGCCATTTGCCGTGGCCCAGTCAACCCAACCGAACTGCCAGGTCGCCAGAATCAGCAGGCCAAAAACAATGCGGTACCAGGCAAACGCCGCGTAGCTGTGGTTGGCAATGAACTTGAGCAACGCACGCACGGCGATCATGGCAAAGATGAACGAGGTCACAAAGCCAATGGCAAACACCGGCAGATCGCTGGGCTGGAACAGGTCGCGGTACTTGTAGCCCGAATACACCGCCGCACCGACCATGGTCGGCATCGCCAGGAAGAACGAGAACTCGGTCGCCGCCTTGCGCGACAGGCCGAACAACAGGCCGCCGATAATGGTCGAACCGGAGCGCGAAGTACCGGGGATCATCGCCAGGCACTGGATAAAGCCAATTTTCAAGGCATGGCTCCAGCGCATGTCGTCCACATGGTCCACCTCCACGCGGTGCTCGCGGCGTTCGGCCCAGAGCATGATCACACCGCCCACCACCAATGCCGCCGCCACGGTGATGGGGTTGAACAGGTAGTGGTGAATCAGGTCGGCGAACAGTACGCCCAATACCACCGCCGGCATGAACGCCAACAGCAGGTTACCGGTGAAGCGCCGCGCCGTGGGCTGGCTGGTCAGGCCGAAGACCACGTCGAAGATCTTGCCACGAAACTCCCACACCACTGCCAGGATCGCCGCCAGCTGGATGATGATGTTGAAAGCCATGGCTCGTTCGCCGCCAAAACCGATCAGGTCGGCGACGATGATCTGGTGGCCGGTACTGGAGATCGGCAGAAACTCCGTCAGCCCTTCGACCACACCTAAGATGATTGCCTGGAAGGCAGTCCATAAATCCATCATTCCCCCAATGGAGCGCTGCTCGCTGCAGGCCCCTTGTTCTTGATTTGCTTGAAGTTGCCGCAGACGGCCCGGCTGTTTTACAGCGACTGTTGGGCGCAACGCCAGTAGAAAAGTTCAGCGGCCCTCAAGGTTTCATCTTGCGTGGCCGAAATCCTGGCATAGCGCCTTTGCAATCGCGTCATGCCACCCGCTGCAGACTATTACAAAGATATCACTTAGCCATTAGTCGAGTGGGGCTCTGGTGCAAAGCGTGCTTGGATGCACTGAATAAAAAGAACAATGCAGGAGTTCCTGGATGAAGAGCCTGAGATCAATGTCGATCAGCCGTCGTTTGTGGCTGATCCTGCTGGTGGCTGTAGGCATGCTGGTGGTACTGGGCCTGCTGATGCTGCGCCAGCTCCATGGCGACCTGTACCAGGCCAAGGCCGAAAAAACCCGCCATGTGGTACAGACCGCAGCCGGTGTACTGGCCTATTACCAAGGCCTGGAAACGGCCGGCACGCTCAGCCGCGAAGCCGCCCAGCAACAGGCACTGCAAGTGGTGCGCGCCCTTCGCTACGACCACGACGACTACTTCTGGATCAACGACCTCGGGCCGCGGATGATCATGCACCCGGCCAACCCCAAGCTCGACGGCCAGGACCTGTCTGCCGTCCGCGACCCCGACGGCTTTGCCGTGTTCAACGAGATGGTCGCCCTGGCCCGCCAGCAAGACGCTGGGCCGGTCAACTACCGCTGGCCCAAGCCCGGTGCCAGCGAGCCTGTCGCCAAGACCTCTTATATACAGCTGTTCAAGCCTTGGGGCTGGATCATCGGCTCGGGCGTGTACGTCGATGACGTGCAGGCCGAGTTTGCCCGCCAGGTGCGCGACGCCTCGCTGGTTGGCCTGGGCATCGCACTGCTGATGGCGCTGCTGGTCAGGCTGATTGCCCGCAGCATCGCCCGCCCCTTGCAAGAGGCCGTGCAAGCGATGGGCAACATTGCCAGTGGCGAAAGCGACCTGACCCGGCGCCTGGATACCCATGGCCGCGATGAGATCACCCACCTGGGCGAGCACTTCAACCGCTTCAACAGCAAGCTGCAAGGCGTGGTTGGCCAGCTGCAAGGGGCAGCCCACGCCCTGGCCCAGTCTGCCGGGCATGTCGGTGACAATGCCGGCGCCGCGCAACAGCACAGCGCCCAGCAATCGCTGCAGATGGACCAAGTGGCCACCGCCGTCAACGAAGTGACCTATGCCGTGCAAGACGTGGCCAAGACCGCCGAACAGGCCGCCAGCGAAATGCGCGCCGCGCAGCAGCAGGTTGCCCATGGCCAGCAAGCTATCCACGGCAGCCTGGGGCAAATCGATCGCCTGTCGCTAACGATCGACCAGGCCGAGCAGGTGATCCGTGACCTGGCCGGGCACAGCACGCGCATCGGCGGCGTGCTCGACGTGATCCGCGCCATCGCCGAACAGACCAACCTGCTGGCTTTGAACGCAGCCATCGAGGCAGCGCGGGCCGGTGAGCAAGGCCGTGGTTTTGCCGTGGTTGCCGACGAGGTGCGCCTGTTGGCTCAGCGCACGGCACAGTCGACCGCCGAGATCCATACCATGATCGAATACCTGCAAAGTCAGTCGGATGCTGCGGTCAGGGCTATCGACACCAGCAGCGAGGCCTCACGCCAGACCGTCGAGCAAGCCCGCGAGGCCGGTGCCAGCCTGGATGCCATCAACCATGCCCTGAACAACCTCACCGCGTTGAATGCCTCCATTGCCAGCGCCACCTTGCAGCAGTCGCATGTGGTTGAGGAGATCAACCGCAATGTGCTGGACACCGCCGGGTTGTCCCAGCAGACCGCCGATGCGGCGCGGCAGTCCAGCGATGCCGGGGTGGCGCTGGAGCAGTTGAGCGAAGAGCTGGAGCAGTTGCTGCGCCAGTTCCGGGTATAACTTAAAAAAGGCGACGCGGTCGTGGTGGGAGCGGGTTCACCCGCGAAGAAGGCGACGCGGTAAATGGCACCGGCTACGCCGGTGTTCGCGGCTGAAGCCGCTCCCACAGGGTTCTTGGCCAGCTTGTAGAGTTGGCACAAGACAATTGCTCCCTCAAGTTCGAGCGCATCCCAGCCCCGACGCTATACACCTTCACTCTTCGACCCGCTACAATCGCGCCCCTCCCCGCAGTCTCCAAGGATCGCCGATGTCCGGCCTTGAACTCATCGCCGCCGTCCTCGGCGTCACCGCTGTCTGGCTCACGGTCAAGCAGAACGCCTGGTGCTGGCCGCTCGGCCTGGTCATGGTGCTGATCTATGGCTGGCTGTTCTACGAAGTAAAACTGTATTCGGGCATGCTGCTGCAATTGGCCTACGCCATCCTGCAACTCTACGGCTGGTGGCAATGGAAGCGCCCAGGCCACGCCGAAGACGCCCGCCAGGTCTCCCGCCTGCAGCACCCGGCACTGTTCACCGGCCTGGCCGGCGGGGTGCTGCTAAGCGTCGCCTTGGGCGCTGCCATGGCCAACTGGACCGACGCCGCCCTGCCCTGGCTGGACGCCACCCTGACCGGCTTCAGCCTGGTGGCGCAACTGTGGATGGCTCAGAAGCGCCTGCAGTGCTGGCCACTGTGGGTGGTCGTCGACATCGTTTACGTCGGCCAGTACCTGCACCAACAGCTGTACTTCACCGCCGGTTTCTTCGCCGTCCTAACCCTGATTGCCGTGCGCGGTTGGCTGGAATGGCGCCGTGACCCGGCGTTGGTCCAGCCATGAGTACGCAACAGGCCATGAAAGTGCTGGTGTTGTGCGGTCCCGAGTCCAGCGGCAAAAGTTGGCTTAGCGGCGTGATCCAGGCGCATTTCGGCGGCGTGGTAGTGGCCGAGTACGTGCGCCATTTCATCGACCAGGAATGCCGCGATACCTGCTACGCCGATGTCCCTGCCATCGCCCGCGGCCAACTGGGCTGGGAAGACCACGCCCGCGAGCAAGCGCCGCCGCTGCTGATCCTCGACACCCACCTGCTCAGCAACATGCTCTGGAGCCACGCCCTGTTCGCTGACTGCCCGGCTTGGCTGGAACAGGCATTGCTGGCGCGGCACTACGACCTGCACCTGGTGCTGAGCCCGCAAGGTGTGGATTGGGTTGCCGATGGCCAGCGCAGCCAACCCGAGCTGAGTGACCGCCAACGCTTTTTCGACGACAGCCTGCAATGGCTGCAACGGCATAACCAAGTGCACCAGATAATTGAAGGCAATTGGCCACAGCGCCAGTTGCAGGCCCTGCGGGCAGTGGCTAAGCTCACTGATAGCGTTGCGCCACCCCACCCCGCCGACTGTTAAGCCACTGACACACTCCGGGGGGGCAAAACCCCCGAAAACGCGGGGTTTTCCCCCGCTTCGGGGGCAGTGTCAAGCCAGTGATACACACCTGCAAAAACCCTTCCAGTCAATGCAACTGGTGGCTTAGCCAGTAATCTTCGCGGGTACCTGTTTCAGCGCTGAGACAGAATGCGCCGCAAATTGTCATCCATCACACTTAAGCATTTGATCTCCAAGCAATTCTCAAAAGCGGCACACCTTCTGCTCTCTTGTTCGCATCGCTGAACGCTGAACAAGGCCAGCGCACAAAGAAGGAATTGCCGTCGTGAGGAAAACTGACAAAGGCCTTTATCATTTAGTGCTGGTGGGCTGTGTGCTGGGTTCGCTGAGCCTGACGGCCCAGGCGGACAAGGGGATCATCATCATCACCCGCGATGTACAGACGCGCAACGCGACAGTACCGCCGCTGATACCTGACCCGAACCCCACCACGGTCAACGCCAACCCTTCTGCCCACGTGCTCAAACAAACCAACGAGCTGAGTGACGGTGACTTCGCCAACATCAGCAGTGGCGCTGGCATCAGCAACATGATCACCCAGCAGACCAACAACCTGGGCGGCAACCTCGGCAACCAGTCGCAATTGCCCAACTTGTCGGGCGGCCGCGGAACGGGCTCGGGTAATGGCATCTCGAACATGGTCAACTCGAGCCTGCAGCGCGGCCTCGCGCCGTTGCAGATCCTGACTGGCGGGGGCAAGTGAGATGAAGCACATGCTGCTGATTCTGGCCGCCGCCTGCAGTGCCCCGGCCTTCGCGCAATCCCTGGTTCCGGTCATCAACAACGCCGATATCGACAGCTCCGGCAGCGGCTACCAGGGCAACTTTACCGTCAACCAGGCCGCGGGCGACCTGCAGCAACAAGCCAATGCGCGTGCCATCGCCGTCGGGCCTGAAGCGAACGCCAGCACCCAGATACGGCAACGCCTGAACACGCCCGCCGACCCCAGGATGGACGCCCACTCGGCTATCCAGGGCAACGCTTTCAGCAACGGCAGCGGCGCCCTGGGGGTCAACCAGAGCGCCGGCGCCAACACCCAGCAAGCCAACGCACTGAGTATCAGCATTGGTGCACAACCGCAAAGCATCGACGACAGCGTCCTCATGCAACAGAACGTGGCGCTGCTCAACAACTCCGGCCCAACTGACACCACAACTGGCCATCGCCAGGTCACCACCAGTGACCAGGCCTTCACCGGTAGCCGTGGGGTGGTCCAGTTGAACCAGAGTGCCGGGGTGGGAAACCGCATGGCCAACACCTTGAGCATACGGGTCGCGGATTGACCCTCTTAGTTAAGAACGACACTTAACCTAAATAGAGTACGGAGAATCACCATGAAACCCTCGATGGCAATCAAGCCTCTGGTTTTCGCAATTGCTGCGGTCATGGCTGTTGCTGTACAAGCTGCTGATCAGAACGACCGGCGTGGCGGGCACCACAATGGTCACCATAATAACGGCCACCACACGCCTCCTCCAACCAGGATCCCGGTGTATGCCACTGCCAACGCCATGGATAGCCAGCGCAGCACCGGTAACAAAATCTATAACGAAGGGACCGTCAACGAGGCCGAGATGAGCAGCTCGGCAACCGGTGCCAGCGGCAACGTGGGTGTCAACGTGGCGGCCGGTAACGGCAACCAACAGGACAACGCAGCGGCCATTGCCAACGCGTCCTCCGAGTCGAGCCTGGATAACAGCTTTGTGTTCGGCTCTGCCGAAGCCACTGCTGATGTCCGCCAGTTCAGCAACAACAACCGGGTCGACAACTGGTCCACCCAGTCGTCGGCTGTCATGAGCGGCTCGGCCGATGGGGCAGAAGGCAACGTCGGCGTCAACATCGCTGGCGGCGACCTGAACCAGCAGAAAAACACCATGGCCATTGCCAACACTGGCGCGCCACTGGGTAACGCAACCGCCACCGCCTCTGCCGAGCAGAACGGCCCTGGCCTGACCGTGAACAACAACGCCGACCGCACCTACCGTGTGGATACGCTGACCTTCACTACCACCAAAAGCGGTTCGAGCTCGCGGGAAGGCACCTTCAACTCCAGCGACGACCGCAGCTCGTCTTCGAGCTTCAGCGTGGCCGGCTCGCAAAGCGCCAGCAACAGCGGTTCCAGTGGCTGGAATTCCAGTGGCTCGAGCAGCATGAACGCCAGCGGCTCCAACAGCTCCAGCGCCAGCGGCACCAACAGCTCCAATGCCAGTGGCTCGAATAGCGCCAGTGCCAGCGGCTCTAACAGCTGGGATGCCAGTGGTTCTGCCAGCCACACTGCCAGCTCGTCCAGCAGTGCCAGCCTGAACGCCACCCTGGCAGCCGCTGCGGATGCTACCCGTACCCACACCACCGATGACGGCCGTCGCGAACGCACTCGTACCGACAGCTTCGATGCATCGCTCAACGCATCGCTCAATGCGTCGATCGACAAATCGCACGACAGCGCGTCTGACTCGTCGTTCGAAAAAGCGTACGACTCGTCGTTCGACCGGTCGCATGAGTCTGCTTACGACCGCTCTCGCGACTCGTCGTACACCAAGACTCGCGATTCTTCCTACGACAAGTCTCGCGACTCTTCGTATGAGAAGGCTCACGAATCGTCCTATGCCAACGCATCGGAATCGGCGTTCGAGAAATCGGGTGAGAAAGCCAAGCAATCCTCGAACGATGTGGCGAAGAGCTACAGTGAAAGCAGCGCCTACGACCTGAGCAACACCGTGTCCTTCCAAGTGCTGACCCCAACCGGCTGGGCCAACCCTGTGACCAACACTGCAACCCTGAGTGGTTCGGTGAACGGTGGCAGCGGCAACCTGGGCGTGAACGTGGCAGCCGGTGTCGGCAACCAGCAAAGCAACTCGCTGGCCATTTCCAACACCTCGTTCTAAACGCTGCGCTTAAGGCCCCCTTCGGGGGGCCTTTCTTCAACAGAACCCAGAAGGCATCCGATCATGCGCATTATCGCCTTGGCGTTTTTGCTGTGCCTGGCCAGCGTGAGCGAAGCTGCACAAATGCCGCTGTCCGTCCTGCCGGGCGGCGCCGTGGTGTTCAAACCGATCCAGAGCATACGCGAGCGCAAGTTCGCCGACCTGGTGCAACAGAAAACCGACTTCAGTTGCGGCGCCGCCGCACTGGCCACCATCCTGCGCCAGGCCTACTGGCTGGACGTGGACGAACAACAGATCATCGAAGGCATGCTGGCACACGCAGACCAAGACCTGGTGCGTACCCAAGGCTTCTCGATGCTCGACATGAAACGCTACGTGGAAAGCCTGGGCATGCGTGCCCGCGGTTACCGGGTAGCGCCTGACACCCTGCATAACGTGCGTATCCCGGTCGTGGTGCTGATGGACGTGCGTGGCTACAAGCACTTCGTGGTCATGCAAAAAGTAGACAAGGGCTGGGTATACGTCGGCGACCCGGTGCTGGGCCACAAGCGTTACAAGGTCGACGATTTCCTGAAGGGCTGGAACGGCATCATTTTCGCCATCATCGGCCAGGGCTATGACAAAAGTAATGTTTTGCTCGACCCACCTCTGCCATTGACCGCCAAGGGCCGCGTGAACAACTTCACGCCCGTCCAGGATGCAGAGTTGCTGGACTTCGGCTTTATCAAAAGCGACTTCTTCTAACGACTCTTCTAACGATAAGGAGCACGACGCTCCGGGAGCATCCCATGAAGACTCCACTCTGGCTCGCAGTGGCTTGCCTGGCAACCAGCCTGCCAATCCACGCAGAAACATTCAAACCCATTGAACTGAAGGATCAGGAATTGGCGAGCTTGCGTGGCCGCTACGTCATGCCGGGGCGAATCGTGAGTTTCGGCATTGTCATGTCCAGCACCTGGCAAAATGCCAAAGGCGACGTAATCGGTGCGTCAAGCACCCTGCAAGTGCAGCAGTCGACCATCAAGCCTCAATTCTATGTCTCGATGATTGACGAAAAAGGCACAGGCAGCGCCTCACGCACCCCAGTTGCAGCAGGCAGCGGCACCGTGACCGGTGGCAGCGGGCTCAACACCACCGAAGGCGTCACCCAAGTGGTACGCGCCGCCGGCGACAACAATACCGCCTACAACAACGTCGACATCAATGTAACCAAGGGCAACCAGGCGCCCACTGCTCAGCCGCAAGGCCAGGTACTGGCCGCCGGGCAGACGCTGGTCGGCGAAAACGGTGCAGGTGCGCTGAGCGTATCCGCCACTGGCGTGGGCGTGCAATTCAACATCAATGCCAGCAATAACCAAGGCAGCAGCGTACAGCGCCTGGCCCAAGGCGGCCTGATGCAAAACTCCACGCTGCTAGGCAACGGCAACCGCGTCAACAACGTAACTTCGCTAAATGTGGTCATGCGCGAAAGCGTGCCAACAGCCGCTTCGCTGAACGGCAGCCTGGACCAGCTCAAAGGTCTTCGCACATTCGGATACTGATCTACGCTCAGTCTCATCAAAAGTAGTTGGAAGGGACGGCAACTCCATGCACCGATCTTTAACGCTCAAAGCTTTTGTGTGCTTAGCTACCTTGGCCCCGGCCTCAATGATCTACGCAGCTGCCGACCCTCAGGTCGAAGCGCTCAAGCAGGAACTGATCGAACTGAAACGTCGCTATGAAGCCCAACAGCAAGCGCTGATGGTGCTGGAGCAGCGCGTGCGTCAAGTAGAAGAAACCCCTGCTGCGGCACCGCCCAAACGGTTGGTCAAGTCCCCTGCCGAAGGGGTCAAGGGCGCGCAGACTGTCGCTTCTGGCGCGCCTGGTACCACGGGCAGCTCCTACGGCCAGGCGCTGACAGCCGACTCGGAGCCCGCGCAAAGTGTTTCCAACCTGTATGACGAAGCCAGCGGTTTCTTCGGCGGAGGCAAGTTCAGCTTCGAAACCGGCGTCACCTATACCCACTACGATACCCGCGCACTGGTGCTCAACGGCTTTCTGGCGCTGGACTCGATCTTCCTCGGCAGTATCAACCTGGACCGGGTCAAGGCGGATAACTGGACGCTGGACATGACTGCCCGCTACAACCTGGCGCAACGCTGGCAGTTCGACGTCAACGTCCCTGTGGTGTATCGCGAGTCCACCTACTCCTCCGGCGGTGCAGGTGGCGCCGGGGCGAGTACCTCCGATGCCAGCGTGACCCGCGACCCGGAGATCGGCGATGTCAACGTTGGCGTTGCGTACAAGTTCCTGGATGAATCGGAAACCTGGCCAGATGCTGTCGCCACCTTGCGCATCAAGGCTCCGACAGGCAAAGACCCTTATGGCATCAAGCTGCGCCAGGTCGCAGGCAACGACAACCTGTCCGTGCCGGAAAGCCTGCCGACCGGTAACGGCGTCTGGGCGATTACGCCCGGCATCTCGCTGGTCAAGACCTTCGACCCTGCCGTGCTGTTCGGCAGCCTGTCCTACACCTACAACATGGAGGACTCGTTCAGCGACATCAGCCCGCAGGTCAACAGCAAAGTGCCGGGTGACGTGAAACTCGGCGACTCCTGGCAAATTGGCGGCGGTATCGCCTTTGCCCTGAACGAGAAGATGAGTATGTCGTTCTCGGTCTCCGACCAGTTCGCCAGCAAAAGCAAGATCAAACCCGATGGCGGCGAGTGGCAGTCGATCTCAAACAGTGACTACAACGCGGCCAACTTCAACATTGGCCTGACCTTCGCCGCCACCAACAACCTGACCATCGTACCCAACCTGTCCATTGGTCTGACCGACGACGCCCCCGACTTCTCCTTCAGCCTGAAATTCCCCTACTACTTCTGATACTTGCCATCGGCCGGCCTGCGCAAGCGGGCCCGCCTTTTGGTTACCAGCCTTGTACCCGACCGCTTTCCCTGCCCCGGCCTGATATCATCAAGCACAGATGCATGACGATTTAATGGCAAAAGGGAAGTTTTTGTGAAGAACCTGTCAGACCACCCACGTACCCGGCTTGTCGCCTTGGCGGCCCTGGTGCTGGTGATCCCACTGGGTACGCGCGCCATGCTGGGCTGGTCCAACCCGCTCGGCTATCTGTCCGACCTCGCTCTCGGCAGCCTGCTGGTCTTGCTGCTGCACCGCCGGCCGTGGTGGCTGGCCCTGCCCGTGCTGCTGGCCTGGGCGGCCCTGTGGGTAGCGTCGGCCGAACTGGTAAGCGCGGTAGGCCGCTTGCCGACCAGCGCCGACCTGGGCTACCTGGTCGACCCGCAATTCATGGAGAATTCCACCGGCGGCAGCCTGGCCCATGCCTGGCTGCCATTGGCCTTGGGCGCCGGCCTGCTGGCCTGGCTGGCCAGTGCCTGGCGCAGCCGCGCCCACCGCGGCCAAGCGCTGCCACGCAAGGCCTGGGCGATTCCATTGTTGCTGTTTGGCGCCCACTGGGGCAGCCAGCAGCTGGCACCTTCCGACGCCGACCAGTGGCGCCAATACAGCCTCACCCACCAGCTGATGTCTGCCGGGGTCAGTCACGTACAGCGCAAGGTCGAAGGCTGGATGGGCCACACACAACCGTTCACCCCACTGCCCAGCAGCGGCCTGACTCAATCCGACCTGCACGGGCAACGCCTGCTCGCTGGCCCAGGCAGCGCCCGCAACCTGCTGGTCATTACCATAGAAGGCATCCCCGGTGCCTACCTGCGGCCCAACCGCCAGGCCCTGCACAGCCGCTTCGACGAAGACCTGATGCCCAAGCTCAGCCAGTGGGCCGAGCGCGGCATGAACACCCCCGACTACGTGCTGCACACCCACCAGACCATCCGTGGCCTGTACGCAATGCTGTGCGGTGACTACGACAAACTGGCCAACGGCACGCCCAAGGGTGTGGAACTGCTGACCCAGCACGAACGCAACCAGGCCTGCTTGCCGGCACAATTGCGCCAGGCCGGCTTCACCACCCACTACCTGCAGGGCGCCGGCCTGCGCTTCATGGCCAAGGACCGCATCATGCCGCACATCGGTTTCGACGAGGTGCACGGCCTGGAATGGTTCCGCAACAAGAACTACCTGGACTTCCCGTGGGGCAAGGATGACCGGGCCTTCTTCGAAGGCGCCCTGAACTACGTCGGCAAGCTGCAGAAACAGGACAAACCCTGGATGTTGACCTTGCTGACCGTGGGTACCCACCAGCCGTACTCGGCGCCGGCCGAATACCTGGAGCGCTACGACACACCGAAACAGGCAGCGGTTGCCTACCTGGACGACGCACTCGGGGCGTTCCTCGACAACCTTGAAAGCCAGGGCGTGCTCAAGGACACCCTGGTAGTGGTCACCTCCGACGAGTCGCACGGCATCGACGGCGTGCGCCTGGCGTCGTCCTGGGGCTTCAACCTCACCCTGGCGCCGGAGCAGGCACAACTGCCTAATATCAAGCGTGGTACCTACGGCCATATCGACCTGGCCACTTCCCTGCTCGACTATTTTGCCCTGCCTATCCCGGTGGCGCTGGGGGGGCGTTCGCTGTACCGCGACTACGACACCGGCCGCGAGATGATCTCCTACACCAACGGCATGTTGCGTTACCACAACGGCCAGGGCGTGTTCACCGAATGCGACTTCCAGCAGCGCTGCCGGCGTTACGCCAGCAAGGGTTTCATCGCCGACCAGGTCCGCTACCTTGGCCCGGGCGACAGCCTGCTCGGCCAGCAGATCGTTGCCCTGGCCGGGGTACTCGACCAGTCCTTGCTGCAAACCCCGCTTAACCTGCGCTACCAGTTCGGCGGGCCTTCGCCGATCAAGTTGCGCAAGCGCATTCATGATGACTGGGCCGACAACCTGATCGGCGCCCAGTACCTGGAAATGCCCGAGGGTTCGCATACTCGCGTGCGGGTCAAGGTTCGCTCGCTGGACCCCAAGCGTGTGGCCTATATCCAGCTCAAGGCCAAGCAGCTGGAGCAGGATGTGCCGCTGGGCCTGCCAGCAGAGGTGAAAGTCACCGCCGAAGAGCCTTTGGAGATCGAGTTCAGCTTTGACAACCCAACCGAGCGCAAGGCGTTTTCCTTCCATTTGCTGGGCTATGGCGGCGGCAAGGTGGAGGTCAGCGACTTCAGCGTGATCACCGCGCTGCCCGGGGAAGATGACGCCACGGAGGAGTTCACCGAGGGGCATATCGCCCATTCGGGCTGAGTGCAGTACCACTCATCGCCCGGCCACCGCTGCCTGTCGATTCGACCCGCGCGTGCTCGACTAGTGTGTGAATCCCCCAGTGTGGAGACAGCACCATGAGCACAAGCGAAAGCAGGCACCCGGTGGTTTCCCGTAGCCAGTGGCTGGCGGCCCGCCGGCAACTGTGGCTGCACGAAAAAGCCTTTACCCACCACCGCGACGCGCTGGCTGCAGCCCGTCGCGCGCTGCCTTGGGTCAAGGTCGAACACGACTATCGTTTCCACGGGCCAGACGGCGAGCTGAGCCTGGGCGAGCTGTTTGCGGGCCGCAGCCAGCTGTTGCTTTACCACTTCATGTTTGTCGAGGGCTGGAGCGAAGGTTGCCCCGGCTGCTCGTTCCTGGCCGACCACTTTGACGGCGCCAACCTGCACCTGGCACACCACGACGTGTCGCTGGTGGCGGTGTCGCGGGCGCCGTACGCCGAATTCCAGGCGTTCCGCCGGCGCATGGGCTGGCAGTTCCCCTGGTATTCGTCTCACGGTAGCGGGTTCAACGAAAACTTTGGCGTCAGTGTCGGCAGCGAGGGCCAGCGGCAGTACAACTATGAGCCGTATGACGGCAGTGAAAGCGAGCTGCCCGGGTTGAGTGCGTTCTACCGTGAGCAGGACGGCAGCGTGTACCACACCTACTCAACCTATGCCCGCGGGCTGGATATCCTGGTCAACACCTACAACTTCCTCGACATTGCGCCACTGGGGCGTAACGAAGGCGGGACCATGGACTGGGTGCGCCACCATGACCGCTATGAAGGGCAGCCGGGCAAGCCGCATTGCTGCCACAAATGACATACCGGCCGTGCGCGGTCGATGTAGGAGCGGCCTTGTGTCGCGAAAGGACCGCAAAGCGGCCCCGGGATTTCAGCGTCGATGCAGATATTGCTGGGGCTGCTTTGCAGCCCTTTCGCGACACAAGGCCGCTCCTACAAGGGACCGCGCTGTCCTGAAACCCCTTTAAGCGCGCACGCCCAACATCCCGCGCTCGACGATGAAGTCGATCACCGCCTGCAGCCCCTCACCCTTCTTCAGGTTACTGAAGGTCCACGGCCGCTGCGGGCGCATGCGCTGGGTATCGCGTTCCATCACCTCTAGTGAAGCCCCTACATATGGCGCCAGGTCGGTCTTGTTGATCACCAGGAAGTCCGACTTGGTAATGCCCGGCCCACCTTTGCGCGGGATCTTCTCGCCTTCAGCCACGTCGATCACGTAGATGGTCAGGTCGGCCAGCTCCGGGCTGAACGTGGCACTGAGGTTGTCACCGCCGCTTTCGACGAAGATCACCTCAAGGTTGCCAAACTTGCGCGCCAGTGCTTCGACCGCCGCCAGGTTCATCGAGGCGTCTTCACGAATTGCCGTGTGCGGGCAGCCACCGGTTTCCACGCCGACGATACGCTCCGGCTCCAGGGCGCCGGCCTCGGTGAGGATGCGCTGGTCTTCCTTGGTGTAGATGTCGTTGGTGACCACGGCGATCTGGTAGTGATCGCGCATGGCCTTGCACAGCGCTTCCAGCAGGGCAGTCTTGCCAGAGCCGACCGGGCCGCCGACACCGACGCGCAGGGGTTGTTGATAGCTTTGCATGCAGGCAATCCTCAGGAACGGAACAAACGGGTGTATTGGGTTTCGTGACGCGATGAGGCAATGGCCAGCAGCGGCAAGCCGCCGCCGAGCTGGTCATCACCCAGGGCCAGTGCCTGGTCGAGGGCTGCGGGCAAATCCGCCCCCAGGTCTCGCAGCAAGGTCTGGGCAGCCTGCTGGCCGAACGGCACCAGCTTGACCCCGGCCATGACCGCGCCCTCCAGCCAGGCAAAGCCGTGGCCCAGGGCCAGCTGGCGCAGCGGGATTGCCCAGTGCGCAGCCAACCAGGCCATGCCGCCCAACTGGGTCAGTTCAAGGCTGGCACGCCAGGCTGGCGCCTGGCCCAGCTGCCAGCCGTCGAGCAGCCGCGCCAACGCCGCGCCGCGCTGCTGCTCTTCCAGGCGCAGCTCGGCAGTTTCACGGTTGGCCAGCAAAAAACGGCTCCAGTGGTTGAAGGCTTCGGCATCCTCGGCCTGGCAGGCGTGGTACAGGCGCGCCAGCACCGGCCAGTCAAGGCAGGCCAGGGTGTCCTGGACCTGCTCCCGCTGCCAGGCAGCGAAACCGCCCACGCCCGTGACCCAGCCGGCCTCCACCGCCCACTCCAGGCCTTGCGAGTAGGTGAAGCCACCCACCGGCAAGCCGGGGCTGGCCAGCTGTAGCAGGCGCAGCAACGCCAGGTCGCTGTTCATCAACCGGCCAGCACCAGCGCAGCACCGGCCAGCAGGCTGCCGCCAAAGGCTTTCTGCAAGCCGCTGTGGCGGCGCAACAGGCAACCGACCGCGAAGCCGGCCGCCAGCAACAGGCCGCTCACGCTTACGAAGCCGACGCTGAACTGCCAGAAGGCACTTGGCGTGGCTTCAACGCCATGGGCCCAGCCGTGAAACAGGGCGAACACCGGCATGGCCATGGCCAACAGCAATTGCCGGCCAGGCAGCAGCACCGCCCCAGCGGCCACCAACAGCGACGCGGCAATCAAGGTTTCCATACCCAGCACGTCACCGAACAGGTGGCCGCACACCGCGCCGCCGAACATCGCCGCCAGGGTTGCCAACGGCAGCGTCAGGCTGCGCCGGGTCAACGCGGCGAGCACGCCGGTGCCCAGCAGCATCAGCAGGTGGTCAAGGCCAGTCAGCGGGTGCAGCAGGCCATCCTGCAGTGGGCTGCCGTCGTGGCCAGGGTGGGCGAAGGCCGGCAGGGCCAGCATCAGCAAAAACACAGCGAAAGTCTTTTTCATGGGTTGCTCCAGGGCAGTTCAGGAATGGGCAGGCAGGCGCACGAACGGGTGATCGTGGCTGTGGTTGTGGTTGTGGCCATGCGCTGCGCTTTGGTAGGCGCCTGCTTCGGGTTCGAACGGGGCCTGTTCGGCGTCTACCGTCAGCCCCAGGCCACGCAGCATCTCGTCCAGCACATGGTCGTGCTGGAAGCGCAGCAGGCCAGGCTCGATCTGCAGCGGCACATGGCGGTTACCCAGGTGGTAGGCAGCACGGGCCAGCAGGTGCGGGTCGGCACAGCGCACCGTGGACACCGCTTCGGGCGCTGCCAGCACTTGGATCAGCTGGGTGCCATCGGCATCGGCCAACAGTTCGCCACCGCGCAGCAGGTGGCCACGCTCCAGCATCAACCCGGCTTCGCGGCCGTCGTCCAAGGTTACCCGCAGGCGGCTCTTGATACGGCTGTCGACGTCGAGCGTGACGGTGCCGCTGACAGCATGCGTGCCGGGTTCGGTGATACGGCGGGTCAAGACAATCATCGGTGCTCCTTCAGAACAGGAAATAGCGCTGGGCCAGCGGCAGTTCGCTGGCCGGCTCGCAAACCAGCAGCTCGCCATCGGCGCGCACCTGGTAGGTTTGCGCATCGACCTCAATCAGCGGCTGCAGGGTGTTGTGGACCATGTCCGGCTTGCGTACCCGTCTGCAGCCGTTGACCACACCGATCAGGCTGCGCAGGTTCAGCTCCTCGGCCAGGCCGCGATCCATGGCCGCTTGGGGCAGGAAGGTCATGCGCGTGGCATGCCGCGCCGCCCCCAAGGCGCCGAACATTGGCCGGTAGTGCACGGGTTGCGGCGTGGGGATGGAGCCGTTGATGTCGCCCATGGGCGCGGTGACAATCATCCCGCCCTTGATCACCAGGGCCGGCTTGACCGCAAAGAACGCCGGCGCCCATAGCACCAGGTCGGCCAGCTTGCCGACCTCGACCGAACCCACTTCGTGGCCGATGCCATGGGTCAGCGCCGGGTTGATGGTGTACTTGGCGATATAGCGCTTGACCCGGAAGTTGTCGCTATAGGTTGTGTCGGGTGCCAATGGCCCGCGGCGCAGCTTCATCTGGTGAGCCACCTGCCAGGTCCGCAGCACCACCTCGCCGACCCGGCCCATGGCCTGGGAGTCGGACGAGGTCATGGCAAAGGCGCCCATGTCGTGGAGGATGTCCTCGGCGGCGATGGTTTCGCGGCGGATACGCGATTCGGCGAAGGCCACGTCCTCGGCAATGCTTGGGTCCAGGTGGTGGCAGACCATGAGCATGTCCAGGTGCTCGTCCACGGTGTTGACCGTGTACGGCAGGGTCGGGTTGGTGGAGGACGGCAGCACATTGGCCTGCCCCGCCGCGCGGATGATGTCCGGCGCATGGCCGCCACCGGCACCCTCGGTGTGGAAGGTGTGGATGGTGCGGTCGCCAATGGCCGCCAGGGTGTCTTCGATGCAGCCGGACTCGTTGAGGGTGTCGGTGTGGATCGCCACCTGGATGTCCATTTCCTCAGCCACACCCAGGCAGCAGTCAATGGCCGCCGGTGTCGAACCCCAGTCTTCATGCAGCTTCAGGCCAACAGCACCGGCCGCAATCTGCTCGCGCAACGCTTCTGGCCGCGAGGCATTGCCCTTGCCCAGCAAACCGATGTTGATCGGCAGGCTGTCGGCGGCCTGGAGCATGCGCGCCAGGTACCAGGGGCCGGGGGTGCAGGTGGTGGCGTTGGTGCCGGTGGCCGGCCCGGTACCGCCGCCAATGAAGGTGGTAACACCGCTGTTCAGCGCCTCGTCCACCTGCTGCGGGCAGATGAAATGGATATGCGAGTCGACGCCGCCGGCAGTAACGATCTTGCCCTCGGCGGCGATCACTTCGGTGCCGGGCCCCACCGGCACGTTGACGCCCGGCTGCACATCGGGGTTGCCGGCCTTGCCGATCACGGCGATGCGCCCGTGCTTGATGCCGATGTCTGCCTTGACGATACCCCAGTGGTCGATGATCAGGGCGTTGGTCAGCACCAGGTCCATGGCCTCGGCGGCCAGCATCTGGCCCTGCCCCATGCCATCGCGGATGACCTTGCCGCC
Source organism: Pseudomonas sp. NPDC089392 (assembly GCF_044749595.1). Taxonomy (NCBI): domain Bacteria; kingdom Pseudomonadati; phylum Pseudomonadota; class Gammaproteobacteria; order Pseudomonadales; family Pseudomonadaceae; genus Pseudomonas; species Pseudomonas sp. NPDC089392. Next base: position 110,312 of record NZ_JBIVIF010000008.1, on the reverse strand, counting down.
GCCGAACTTGACCTCTTCACCATAAATCGTGAAGTCCTTCTCTACCTCTACCCACAGCGCGGTGTCGGCCAGGCGCACACGGTCGCCCACGGTGGGGCCGAACATGTCGGCGTAGGCCTGGCGGGAAATTCGGCTCATAGCCTGCCCTCCAGCGCGCCCATCACCTTGCCCTGGAAGCCATAGACCTCACGTTTGCCGGCATAGGCCACCAGTTGCACGGTGCGTGCCTGGCCCGGTTCAAAGCGCACGGCGGTGCCGGCCGGGATGTCCAGGCGAAAGCCCAGGGTGGGCTCACGCTCGAACACCAGTGCGTCGTTGACTTCGTAGAAGTGGTAGTGCGAACCGACCTGCACCGGCCGGTCGCCGTGGTTGGCCACGCTGACGCTGACCGTTGCCCGGCCAGTGTTCAGCTCGATGTCGCCAACGGCGACCTGGATTTCACCTGGGATCATGCGGCGCTCCTTGGCGGTTTCAGACGATGGGGTCATGCACGGTCACCAGCTTGGTGCCATCCGGGAAGGTCGCTTCTACCTGCACGTCGTGGAGCATTTCGGCGATGCCGGGCATCACCTGCTCACGGGTCAGCACTTCGCGACCCAGGCTCATCAGCTCGGCGACCGTGCGGCCATCACGAGCGCCTTCCAGTACGGCAGCGCTGATCAGCGCCACGGCTTCCGGGTAGTTGAGCTTCAGGCCACGGGCCAGGCGCCGCTCCGCCAGCAACGCGGCGGTAAACAGCAGCAATTTGTCTTTCTCTCTCGGGGTCAGCTCCATGGCGCTCTCTCAGGTGGCCCAGATACGCGGCGGGCAGGCTGGCAGGCCGAGGACGGCCGGGCGCAGCACATGCCACAGGCGTTGCAGGGTGTGTTGCAGGTGTTGGTTGTCATGGTCGAGCAGGCGGATCACCAGCAACGACCCAAGCAAGGTCGCGCCGGCCGGGTTGCCCAGCTCATCGAGCAGCGGGCGAACCTGTTCCAGCACGGCCTGGTCGGCAGGTGCGGCGCAAAAGGTGGCGAGCAGCGGGTGCCCGCCGAGCTTGTCCAGGTGCCCGCCTTCGATGCGCAAACGTTCATGCAGGCCGAATTCGTCGGGCAGCTCGATGTGCAAACGGCTGTCGAGGGCGCCGTGGTCGAAACGCTCGTTCATCACCGGGCGCCCCAGGCACAGGGTTTCCCAGGCCAGCAGGCGGGCGCCCGGTTCGAGGGTGAAACGGCTGTCGAGGCTGGCGCGGGCGCCGGAAAAGAAAATGCTGTCTTGCGGCAGCCATTCCAGGGTGCTGCCGGCGGCCAGGTGAAAGCGCTGGGCCAGCCGAGCGGTCGGGCCGATGCTGCGGTAGAACTTGCTGGCGCCGGGCATGGTAAGCAGCGCATGGCTGCCCGGCTCCAGGTGGATGTCCAGCTCCAGCCGGTCACCCGCGACGATGCCACCCGGTGGGTGCAGCACGTAGACGTGGCAAGCTGCACCTTCCGGGTAGAAAGGCCGCTGCACCAAAAGAGGTCCGAAATGCCGCCGCGCACCAAGGCGGGTCACACCTTCGCGCCTGACAAAGCGCAACTGCAGGTGGGCGCTCCAGCCTGCATCGTCGTGTTGTTGTTCGATCTGCTCCGCGAGCGACATCCTGCGGCCCCTGAAATCCGTGGCCTGCTGGCCGTTTAGAGGGTCCGGCGCGGGCGGCTTTCAGCGCGCGCGGCCTGACCACTCGATCAAATTCGCAGGCTGGATATAGCAGGTTGCGGGCCAACTCCGCCGGTGAAGGCAGATGAAACTTTTGTCGCGGCCGCTCTGGCATCGGGCATACAGGGGTGGGGCGCACAAAGCGGGGGCGTGCTTTGGCCCTGTTTCGGTGCCGGCCCATTGGCTTGCGCGGTCACTGTGGGGTTTATCGAGGCGTCGAACCGCCGCGAACAATCCAACGCGGTGCATGGCACGGGCTTCGCCCGTGTTCGCGGGTAAACCCGCTCCCACAGTGGATCGCGCAAGTCGTTGCTACAGCGGCAAGGCTTCAGTAGTCGAAGCGGTCCACCGCGCGGCGGCGTTCGTTGTCGTCGCGCCGGTCGTAGATGGCTGTGGTCTGGATATTGGCATGGTGCGCCAGCTTCTGCGCAATCGACAGGTCGTGCTCTTCGATCACCCGGGTAATGAACGCACGACGGAAGTCGTGCGGCATGATCTTCACCCCCACCTGCGCGCCGCGCTGGCGGGCGATGTAGTAAATCGCATGCTTGGTGATACGCGCCCGGGTGATGTGGCTGCCGCGGCGGATGCGGTTGAACAGGAACGGGTCATCTTCGGCCCCGGCCGGTAGGTCCTGTCGGCGCAGGTCGAGCCACGCCTGCAGCTTTTCGAACGCCCATTGCGGTGCATACTTGACCAACTGGTGGTTGCCCTTGCCCACCACCTGCAGGCTGCGCGCCTCAAAGTCGACCTGGGCCAGGTCGATGTCGACCGACTCCGACTTGCGCATGCCGGTGCCGTACAGCAAGGCGATGATCGCCGCGTCGCGTACGCCCTGCGGGCGCGGATCGGCCGCACACACGTCCATCAACTCGCGAATCAGGCTGCGGCGCAGGTTGCGCCCAGGCGGCAAGCGGCTACCCGTATCCGGCTTGACCTCGCGAATACGCAACAATTGCTCATGGTCGATCAGGCCTTGGCGCCAGGCCTCGTTCATCACCCCGCGAATGGCGTTGACATACAGCGACGAACTGTTGGGCGCGTAACCATCTGCACGCAGCGTCGCCACCAGGGCAATCACGTGGCCGGGCTCGAGCCGATGCCAGGGCACGTCGACAATATTGCAGTCGACAAAACCCAGCCGGTCGGCGGCGTCCTGAAGGATGTAGCGCATGGTTTGCTGGCTGGAGGGGGCCAGGCGGGCCATGTACTGCAGCAGTGGATTTTTCGAGAGGTCGGACAAAACGTGAACCCTGTAGCGTTGCGCCAGCCGGCAGCAAACCGGCTGAACCTTGAAGCAAGTCAATACGACATACCAGCAAGTCTCAATGACAGCACCGTACACATGTCATTCAGACCCGGAGAAGTGCCATCACCTTGATATTCAAGGGCTTTGAAGCTGGCACGGATCGTGATCTTACCCCAATTGAAGCCTACTGAACGAACCAAGGATCGCCCATGCTCGTGCAACCGATCGCTTCACGCCCACGCCAGGCCGTCTGGGGCCTGGGTTTTCGCCCGTTCTTCCTGGGCGGCAGTTTGTTTGCGCTGATCGCCTTGCTGTTATGGGCAGGCGTACTCGCCGGGGTGCTGAACCCCACGCCCCCCGGCGGCATGCTCGCCTGGCACCGCCACGAGATGCTCTACGGCTTTGCCTGCGCCATTATCGCCGGTTTTCTGTTGACCGCCGTGCAGAACTGGAGCGGCATCCCGGGCGTGAGCGGGCATGCGCTGCAGGGCTTGTTCCTGCTTTGGCTGCTGGGCCGGGCGAGTTGGTTTCTGCCATTACCCGCTGGTTTGCTGGTGCTGGTCGAGGGCAGTTTTCTGCCGCTGGTAGCGCTGAGCCTGGCGCAGCCAATCGTACAACGGCGCCTGCGCAACAACTACCCGATCGTTGGCCTGGTGCTGCTGATCGCCGCCTGCCAGTGGCTGACCCTGGCCGGCTGGCTACGCCAGGACGAACTGCTTCAGCGCCGCGGGGTATTTGCCGGGTTGTGGCTGGTGGCGGCGATGATGGCCGTGCTCGGTGGCCGGGTCATACCGATGTTTACCCGGCGGGGCCTGGGCAACATGACTGCGGCCCCTGCCCGCCCGTGGCTGGACCGTGCCTGCCTGTTGCTGAGCGTGGCGCCGCCGCTGGCCTTTGCCACCGGCCTGGCCGATACGCCGCATACCAGTCTGGCGGTACTGTTCTTTGCCCTGTTCGCGCTGCACTCAACCCGCTTGGTGCTGTGGCACGACCGTGGCCTGTGGCGCGTGCCGTTGCTGTGGTCGCTGCACCTGGCCTATGCCTGGATCGCCCTCGCCTGCCTGGGCATGGCGTTGTGGCATGCCGGCGTCGCTCTGAACCCGAGCCTGGTGACGCATGCCCTGACCGTCGGTGCCATGAGCGGGCTGATCCTGGCGATGATGGCGCGGGTCAGCCTGGGGCACACCGGTCGGCCATTGCAGGTGCCGACCAGCATTGCCTGGGCCTTTGCGCTGATGCAACTGGCGACACTGGCGCGGGTGGTTTTGCCACTGTTCACGCCGCTGGGCATCAGCCTTTCGGCACTGTGCTGGTGCCTGGCGTTGCTGCTGTTCATTCGCCATTACCTGCCTATCCTGGTGCGGCCACGGGCAGATGGCATGCCGGGCTAGCCTTGATGCCTGCCAGTCAAACCTTTTTGGGGCCGCCTTGCGGCCCCAGTAATGATGGCTGGCAAGCATAAGCGTTAGCCTATGGGCGCCGGCCACCAACCCGGGAACATCTGCTGCACACGGGGTTCAGCGAAGCGTTCATCAATCAGCACCAGCACGCCCCGGTCCTGGTCGCCACGGATGACCCGGCCCGCCGCCTGGATCACCTTGCGCACGCCCGGGTAGAGGTAAGCGTAATCAAAACCCGCACCAAACTGCCGCCCCAGGCGCTGCTTGAATTGCTCGTTGACCGGGTTGACCTGGGGCAGCCCGAGGGTGGCGACGAACGCGCCGATCAGCCGCGTACCGGGTAAATCCACGCCTTCCCCGAAGGCACCGCCCAACACCGCAAAGCCAACCCCACGGCCATCCGCGACAAAGCGGTCGAGAAACGCCTGGCGCGCCGCTTCGTCCATGCCCGGCTCCTGCGCCCACTGGGGGACCTGCTTGTACCGCTCGGCCAGCAGCCCAGCCACCTGTTGCAGGTATTCGAAACTGCTGAAGAACGCCAGGTAATTGCCCGGCATTTGTTCATATTGCCGGGCAATCAGCTCGACGATCGGCGCCAACGAGGCCTGGCGCTGCTGGTAACGGGTGGACACCTGACTGGCGATTCGCACCTCCAGCTGGTCGGCGCTAAACGGCGCCGCCACTTCCAGCCAGGCAGTATCGGCCGGCATGCCCAACAGGTCGCTGTAGAAATGCCGCGGGCTCAGCGTGGCAGAAAACAGCGTCACGCTACGCGCCGCCCGCATGCGCGGGGCCAGCAGGCGCGCCGGGGTGACATTGCGCAAGCACAGGGTGGCCAGCCGCCGTTTGCGTGGGCCCTGACGCTGGCTGATGTCGAACATGAAGTGCTCGTCGAAGAGTTCGGCAACCCGGCTAAACTGCAACGCCTGGTAGAAGAATTGCAACACCTGCGGGTCCATGTGCGCAGGCGCCTGGTTCATCTGGTCCTGAATTAGCCCGATGCATTGCTGCAGGGCGCGCAGCAAGCCGTCCGGCAGTGCCTCGCTGGCCTGATACGGCGCGCGCTGTTCTTTATACAGCGCATTCCACTGCCGGTTCAGCCGGTCCAGCGCGCTGACCAGCCCATGCGGTTTGCTCTGGCGCAGGGCCAGCAGCTGGCCCTGGTCGAGGCTGGCGCTGTACATGCCACGCCCGCGCTCGACCAGGTTGTGCGCCTCGTCCACCAGCACCGCGACCCGCCACTGGTTGAGCTGGGTCAGGCCGAAAAGCAGGGCATGGGCATCGAAGTAGTAGTTGTAGTCGGCGACCAGCACATCCACCCAGCGCGCCATCTCCTGGCCCAGGTAGTAAGGGCAAACCTGGTGCGCCAGCGCTACCTCGCGCAGGTTGGCGCGGTCGAGCAAGGGCATGGCTGCCGCTGCCTCGCGTGCTGCCGGCAAGCGGTCGTAGAAGCCTGCGGCCAACGGGCATGACTCGCCATGGCAGGCCTTGTCGGGGTGCTCGCAGGCTTTGTCACGGGCAATCAGCTCCAGCGTGCGCAAGGCCGGTTGCGCCGAAGCATCGGTGATCTGGCGCATGGCATCGAGGGCCAGCGCCCGGCCCGGTGTCTTGGCCGTGAGAAAGAACAGCTTGTCCAGTTGCTGCGGCACCATCGTCTTTAGCAGCGGGAACAAGGTGCCGAGGGTCTTGCCGATGCCGGTGCTGGCCTGGGCCATCAGGCAGCGGCCAGTACTCACCGCCTTGTACAGGGTTTCCGCCAGCTGGCGCTGGCCCTGGCGGAACTGCGCATAGGGGAAGCCTAGCGCCTGCAGGCCCTGGTCACGCTCGGCAAGGCGCCGTTCCTGCGCTTGGGACCAGGCCAGAAAGCACTGGCACTGGGTTTCGAAAAACGCCTGCAGCTCAGCCGCCGTGTACTGTTCGCTGAACAGCGTCTGGCCATCGCTGTCCACGTCCAGGTATACCAGCGCCACCTCGATCGCCGGCAATTGCCGGGCCTGGCACATCAGCCAGCCATAGACCTTGGCCTGCGCCCAGTGCAACTGACGGTGGTTGGCCGGCTGGCGCGCCAGGTCGCCACGGTGGGTCTTGATCTCTTCCAGGCGGTTGCTGGCCGGGTCATAACCGTCGGCGCGGCCGCGTACCCTGAGGGTTTGGAACTGGCCTTCGAGGGTGATTTCCGACTCGTAGCCCGCCGCCCGCCGCGCCACAACCCGCTGGTGCCCTTCGATGCCTTCCTGGGCAGTGGGCGATGGTGTGAAGCGCAAGTCCAGGTCGCCGACCTTGGCGCTGAACTCGCACAAGGCGCGCACGGCCACGCTGTAGCTCACGCCGTTTCGCTCCAGCGCACATGGCACACCGCGACGGGCAAACCGTGCGCCCTACAGAACTCCAGCCAGCGCAACTGGTTGTCTTGCAGGCGGTCCCCGGGGCCCTTGACCTCGACCATGCGGTAGCGGCCCTGCTCGGGCCAGAACTGGATCAGGTCGGGCATGCCGGCGCGGTTGTTGCGGATGTCCTGCAACAGGCGCAGGAAGCACTGCTTCAGTTGGGCAGCCGGCAGGCAGGCCAAGGCCTGTGCCAGCAGCTCTTCACTGAGCATGGGCCAGAACACGAACGGTGACTGCAAGCCCTGTTTGGCCACGTAGCAGTCGAGAATTGCCTGGCGGTAGCTGCCATCGTCAAGCCGCCCAAGGCATTGTTCGAACAGTACACTGCGCCGTTGCTGGAAGTCGCTGTCGTGCAAGTCTTGTGGCGCGGCCTGGAAGGGGTTGAAGAACGCGCCGGGCACCGGCGCGAAAATCGCCTCCCAGCACAGCAGGCCAAACAGGCTGTTGAACAGCGTATTCTCCACGTAATGCGCCTGGCCACCCTCGTGTGCCAGGTGCTGACGCACGGCTTCCTCCACGCCTAGTGCGGCCTGCTCGCGGGGCAGCTCCAGCTCGATCAGCTCCAGCGGCGCGACACGCTTGCGCCGCTGTGGCGGGCCGCCGAGCTTACGCGCCAAGCGCGGCAGCATACGCTCCAGTGCCTGCACCTCCAGCGCGTTGGCCGGTGCCGCTGCCAGTTGCAACGCCAGTGCGTGGGCCTGGGGCCACTGCTGGCTGCGCTCCAGTACCCGCACCTGGCGGATACGCGCCTGGGCATGGTTGCACTGCGCATACACGGCCATGGCCTGGTCCCAGTCACCCAGGCGCTCGCATTGCTGGCCCAGCGCGAATTGCAGCCGTGCACGGCGCCGGGCCAGCCATGGGTTGTCGCTGTGCAGGCCTTGCATCACGGTAAGGATCGACTCGGGATCGTCGCCCTGCTCCAGCTGCTCGGTAAACTGGTGCAGGGCCATGGCCAGGTCGAGATCGGCGCGTTGCTGCAAGGCGCGCGAATCGGGGCTGAACGACACCTGCTCGTAGCGCAGCAAGCCAAGGTCGGCGAGAACGAAGTCTGACCAGTCCTGGTACAGGTTACCGAAGAACAGCAGGCGCACGCGGTCGCACAAGGGTTGCAGGCGCCACTGGAGGATGCGCACCTCACTGTCGGGGAACCACTCGGCCAATGACCGGGCTTGCAGCCCCAAGGGTTGCAGTTGCGCCAGCAAATCATGCTTGGCCGCCTTGGGCCGACACAATTGATTGGCGAAACACCGGGCCAGTTCGTCCTTGCGCAGCAAGGCGAACAGTTGCTCCAGCTCAAGTAGCTCAGGTTCACGCACCCAGCCAAGGGCCTGCAGTGGAGCCAGGGCCAGCGCGGTATCGCCGATTTCGGCGTAGCCGAGCCGGTCACTGCGAAACAGCTCGCCCTTGCGCATGACCATGCGCACCATCAGGGCCTGGGCTGGCGCTTGCAGTTGGCTGAAATCATGGATGAAGGCCCGCTCCTGAGCGTCAAGCAAGTCTTCGTAGCGTTGTTCGACCCACAGCAGTACCTGGCGGAAGTTGTGCAGGTAGTAGAACGGGTCGTCGACGGAATGGGCGATCACGGGTGATGGGGTCAGGCGGCTGGAATTGATACTGGTTATACATACAGACCAGTATGCGTGGCAAGTGCCGTGGGTCAGTCCGGTGGCGCGTCTTGTGGAGCGGCCTTGTGTCGCGATGGGCCGCGCAGCGGCCCCGGCGATTTCGGCTTTGACTTCAAAATCCTGGGGCTGCTGCGCAGCCCATCGCGACACAAGGCCGCTCCTACAGGTATTACGGGTGGCCTTGGAGGTTACTCGGTCGCTGCAGCCATCTCCCCTACTTCGACCTTGGCACTGCCAATCGGCGCCTGCAGCAGCAGGAAATACGCTACCGCCGAACACAACGCCACCACCGCACTGATCATGAACGCCGTGGTGAACGAACCCGAATACTGGATGCTGAAACCGGTGGCGATTGGCGCTACGGAGCCGGCAATGTAGCCGCCGAAGTTCTGGATCGAACCAAACGAGGCCACGCGCGGGCTGTCGACGATGGTGTTGACGATCATCCAGGCGGTAGCACTGGCCATGTTGATGCTGAACAGCGCCAGGCACAGCAGGATGACGCAGCCGGTCAGGCCGGTGACAAACGACAGCGGCAAGGTGAACATCGCAGCCAATACCAGGCCAGTGATGACGCCGAACTTGCGGCTACCGAGAACACTCATGCCGCGCTTCACCAACCTGTCGCAGAAACGCCCGGCAACGATTGTGCCCGCCGCGCCAAAGCCATAGGCCAGCGACACCACCCAAGCGGTCTTGTACAGGTCCAGGCCGTGCTCACGCTCGAAATAGCCCGGCAGCCAGGTCAGGTGCAGCCAGAGCATGTAGATCACACCCATGAAGCCCAGCACCGCACCCCAGGTGCTGCGGTGCTTGAACAGGTCGAGCCAGCCGGCGAAGTACGAGGCCTTTGGCGCCTGTGCCGCAGCTGCCGGAGCCTGCTGCTCACTGGGCAACGGCTTGCCTTCAGCCGCCAGTTCCGCCAGGTAGCGTGCCTTGCTCTTGTAGAACGTCAGCCAGCACAGCGCCAGCACCATACCGATCACGCCGGTGATGATGAACATGCCGCGCCAGCCGAAATTGACCATGAACAGCGTCAGCAAAGGCGGCGCCAGGCACGGGCCGAGGCAGGTCGAGGACCAGACCACGCCGGTCGGGGTGCCACGTTCGTTGGCATCGAACCACTCCGACAGGGCCTTGGCCGCCGACGGAAACATCGGCGCCTCGCCAATCCCCAGCAACACCCGCAGGCCCATGAAGCCGGCAAAGCTGCTGACCATGCCGAAGGCCGCCTGGGCTACCGACCAGCCCAGCAGCGACGCGCCGAGGGCAATCTTGCTGCCGAGGCGGTCGATGATCATGCCCATCGGCAACTGAGCGAAGGCATAGGCAATGGAAAACGCCGACAACAAGATGCCCATCTGTGACGGGCTGATCATCATGTCTTTCTGGATCGAGGTGTTGGCGATCGACAGCGCACTACGGTCCAGGTAGTTGACGATGCCGATCAGCAGCAGGAACACAACGGTGATGCGTTGGTACTTCTTCATAGGGTTCATGTGGTGACCTTTATTATTATTGTTGCCGCGCTGTCAGCGCCTTGGCGATCCCTCATTCATGCTGCGCCCTCCTGGGCGCAGCGCGCCACTCAAAGCTGGCGCGCGGTGGTTGCAACTTGCAGCAGGCCTCGGCGGCCGAGGCTGTCGATCAGCGAGCGCAGGCCGAATTCCCACTGCGGCGCCTGGTCGCTGGTGGTCACGCGGTTGCACAGGGTACCCAATTGCGGGTTGCTGATGCTCACCACGTCACCTGGCTTGTGAGTGAAGCCATTGCCCGGTTGGTCGCGGTCCTGCTTGGGGGCGAACAGGGTGCCGAGGAACAGCACCAGGCCATCAGGGTACTGGTGGTTTTCGTTGAGGGTTTGCTGCACCAGGTCCTGCGGGTCACGGCTGATCTGGCGCATGGAGCTGCGCCCGGCGAGGATGAAACCGTCTTCGCCTTCCACCCGCAAGTCCACTTCGGCGTTGCGCACATCGTCCAGGCCGAAGCTTTCGTCGAACAGGCGCAACAGTGGGCCCAGCGCAGTAGAGGCGTTGTTGTCCTTGGCCTTGGACAGCAGCAAGGCGCTGCGCCCTTCGAAGTCGCGCAGGTTGACGTCGTTGCCGAGCATGGCACCTTTGATGCTGCCGTCGCTGGATACAGCCAGCACTACCTCAGGCTCCGGGTTGTTCCAGCTCGACTTGGGGTGGATACCGATGTCGGCGCCGTGACCGACCGCCGACAGTGGTTGGGCCTTGGTGAACACTTCGGCATCCGGACCAATGCCCACTTCCAGGTACTGCGACCACAGGCCTTGTTCCACCAGCACCTTGCGCAGTGCTTCGGCCTGGGCGGAGCCCGGCACGATCTGCGACAGGTCAGCGCCGATGCGGCTGGCGAGGGTATCACGGATGGCATCGGCCTTGGCCGGGTCACCCTTGGCCTGCTCTTCCACCACGCGTTCCAGCAGGCTGGTGGCGAAGGTCACGCCGGCAGCCTTCACCGCCTGCAGGTCGATGGGCGCCAGCAGCCAAGGTTGGCGCGGGTCGCGTAGGGCCGGGTCACTGTTGCCCAGCAGCGCTGGCAGGCCGATCAGCGGCTCGGCCAGCGGCAAAGCGCGCAGGTAGGCCACCGGGTCGGCCACTTCCAGCAGGGCCGAGACAGTCGCCACGTGGGTGCTGATGTCGTATACGGCACCGGCCTTCACCAGCACCACCGCCGGCCCCTGGTCTGGCAGCCAGACCCGCCCTACCCAGCTGCCGCTGTCGAATACGCTGGCATCAGAACTCAGTGCCAGCGGTTGATTGGCGTTCGAACGATCAGTCATCTGTGTACCCTTACTGTGAATCATTGGGAAAGTGCCGGCAGTTGCAGTTGCACGGCCAAGCGGTCAAGGTCGGCCACCAGCTGCGGCTTGAGGCTCAGGCCCTGTTCCAGGGCTTGCCGGCGCAGCGCCAGGCCAGCCTGCCCAGGCAGGCGCACCGGGCGTTCGGGGTCCAGTGGGCGGCTGGCGAGGACCAGCCGGCCAAGGAAGCTGGTTTCGTCGGTAAACGCCTCCAGGCCACCGAAGAATCGCGGGTCGATAACCACGGCAGTGGCCGAGGCGCCCCACTGCTCCGGCGTGTCCTTGCGGCCATGGCCGGCCAGCCCCGAGGTCAGGGCCTCGACCAGCAACGCCAGGGCGAAGCCTTTGTGGCCAAAGGCCTGGCCCCCGAGTGGCAGAATGCTGCCTTGCGGGCTGCTGAAGAAGTCGTGCGGGTCGTCTGTCAGTTGCCCGTCATTGCTGACCAGCACCGGGTGCGGCAAGCGGCTGCCGGCATCGCGGCACTGGCCAACCAGGCCGAGGGTGACGGTGGACATGCTCACGTCCAGCAGAATCGGCTCGCCTTGGGTCGGAATACCCGCGGCAATCGGGTTGGGCGTGTAGACCGGGTCGATGCCACCGTGGGCGCAAACCAGCCCAACCGACGGGTCCGACGAGTACACCAGCGCCACCAGCCCCTGGTCGGTGTATGGCTTGAGGTAGGCTGCCAGGCAGCCGATATGCGAAGCGCGGCGCACCACAGCGATGCCGATACCGTGCGCAGTCGCGCCTTTTGCCGCGCAGTCCAGGGCGCGGCTGACGCAGTACGGGCCCAGCACATAGTGGCCATCGAACAGGCTGGAAATGCCACTGTCCGACACCTGTTCCAATGCCTGTGCACGGGCCTTGACCTGCCCATCGAGCATTCCACCGATGTAGCGGCTGACCAGGTTCAGGCCATGGGTACGGTGGCCAAGCAGTTCGCCCTCAAGCAGCACCTGGGTCACCACTTGGGCAACTTCGGCATCGGCGCCAGCTTTTACAAACAATTGCTCGACGAAGGTTGTGAGCGCGGGCACGTTGAAACGTTTGGTTTGAGTCATTGCGGTTACCTCTAATAGGGGGCGGGCATGAACGATCAGGTCACGGCACCGATTTGCCAGGGCACGAACTCGTTCTGCCCATAGCCGTGCTGTTCACTTTTGCTGCGCTCACCAGAGGCAATGCGCAGCATCTGTTCGAAGATGAATGCACCACGCTCCTCGATGCTGGTGGAGCCGTCAGCGATGCCACCGCAATTCACGTCCATGTCTTCTTCCTGAAGCTCGAACACCCGGTTGTTGGTCGCCAGCTTGATCGATGGCGCCGGGGCGCAGCCGTAGGCCGAGCCACGGCCGGTGGTGAAGGCGATCAGGTTGGCCCCGCCCGCCACCTGCCCGGTGGCAGAGACCGGGTCGTAGCCGGGGGTGTCCATGAACACCAGGCCCTGGGCACGCACCACCTCGGCATACTGGTAAACGTCGACCAGGTTGCTGGAACCGGCCTTGGCCACTGCGCCCAGGGACTTCTCAAGGATGGTGGTCAGGCCGCCGGCCTTGTTGCCGGCCGAGGGGTTGTTGTTCAGTTCGGCGTTCATGCGCTGGCAGTAGTCTTCCCACCAGCGGATGCGGGCCACCAGCTTTTCGCCGACTTCACGGCTGACTGCGCGACGGGTCAGCAGGTGCTCGGCACCATAGATTTCCGGGGTTTCGGACAGAATCGCAGTACCACCGGCCGCCACCAGGCGGTCGACAGCATTGCCCAGTGCCGGGTTGGCGGTGATACCGGAATAGCCATCAGAACCGCCACATTGCAGGCCGACCACCAGGTGCCGCGCACTGACTGGCTGGCGCTGCACCTGATTGGCCTCGGCCAGCAGCGCCTTGACCTGCCCGATGCCGGCAGTGATGGTTTTGGAGGTGCCGCCGAGCCCCTGGATGGTGAAGGTGCGCAGCTGGGCACTGGCCTGCAGGCCCTGGGTTTCCAGCAGGCTTTCGATCTGGTTGGTTTCGCAACCCAGGCCGATGATCAGCACCGCGGCGAAATTGGGGTGCACGGCGTACCCGGCCAGGGTTCGACGCAACAGGCCCAGGGCTTCACCACTGGGGTCTACCGCACAGCCGGCACCGTGGGTCAGTGACACCACACCGTCAATGTTCGGGTAATCGGCCAGCACCTCGGGGTGGATGTCGCGGCGAAAATGGTCGGCCACGGCGCGGGCCACGGTCGCCGAGCAGTTCACCGAGGTGAGGATACCAATGTAGTTGCGGGTAGCCACCCGGCCATCGGCGCGCACAATGCCCTGGAACTGCGCTTCGCTGCCCGGCTGGCTGCGGGTATCGACACCAAAGGCGTAGTCACGGGCGAAATCGCCCATCTGCACGTTGTGCACATGCACGTGGTCACCGGCATCAATGGCCTGCGACGCAAAACCGATGATCTGCCCGTAGCGACGCAGCGGCTGCCCCTGCTCCACACGTTCGGTGGCGACCTTGTGGCCTGAGGGTATTGGCTGGCGCACGGTAATTGCCTCGGCATCCAGGCGCAGGCCTTGCGGCAGGGCCTGGCGGGCGATGAGTACGTTGTCCAGCGGGTTCAAGCGGATGACGGCTAGGTCACCGGATTTGGCTATCAGTTGCATGGGACCTCTCAGGGCGGTGCGGCTGACTTCTTGTTATGGCGCTGCCCGTACATTGCCGGGCGAATCTGCGACCACTGTAAGAAGCCTTGCGCAACATTCCCAATGAGATGATCCGATCGAACGATAACCGCGCGTTATCGCAAGGGGTTATCGGGCTGTGCTTATCAATCGCCCTTGAGAGGCCGCCGTGCTGCCCTCCTCGTAGGAGCGGGTTTACCCGCGAAAGGGCCGGGCCTGCCATGTGCGGTGCCTGTGCCGGCCTCTTCGCGGGTAAACCCGCTCCCACACCCAGGGCAGGATCATTGCGCCCGCAGGTAGCGCAGCAAGGTGTCCAGGGCTACCGAGTTGGGCCGTGAGCGCAGGGTCAGCACGCCCAGGTTGGCCATGGTCAGCGGCAGCTCCACCGGCAGGACGGCGACCATGCCATAGCGCGCGTAGTGCTCGGCCACGTCATTGGGTACCACCGCAATCATCTCGGAGGCTTCAAGCATGGCGGTGGTGGCCAGGATCGAGGCGGTTTCGACAATATCCAGCGACTGCACCATGCCGCCGGCTTGCAGCGCACTTTCAACACGACGACGCATGGGGCTGCCAATGGGGTGCAGGATCCAGGTCAGGGCCACCAGATCGGCCAGCTGCAGCCCGCTGGCATCTGCCATAGGGTGCCCGGCGCGGGCAATCACCCGCATCTGCTCGCCGCCTTCGAACAGCTCGATGTTCAGGTCCTGGCTGTCGCTCTGGTCTGGCAGGCGCCCCACTACCATGTCGAAGTCGCCGCGCAGCAAGGCCGGTAGCAAGGTATCGCTGGTGCCGACTTCCAGCGAGATGCGCACCTTGGGGTGGTCGCGCTTGTAGGCCAGTACCGCCTTGGTCAGCACACCGGGCACCGGGCCCATGACGCTGCCCACCCGCACCAGCCCCAGCGCCCCGCGCGCCAGCTCGGCGATCTGCGCCTGCGCGTGGTCAAACTCATGCAGCGCGTTTTGCGCATAACGAATCATCACTTCGCCATACAACGTCGCTTGCATGCCCCGTGGCAGGCGCTCGAACAGGCGCACGCCCAGGCGCTCCTCAAGCTGCTGCAGCAACAGGCTGGCCGCCGGTTGCGTGGTGTGCATCGCCGCAGCGGCGCGGCGCAGGTTGCCGAACTCGCCCAACGCATTGAGCAGCGTGATCTGGCGGCTGGAGATTTTCAGCGCGCCAAGGTTGGCAGGCGCCTGGGCGCCGTCGAGTGGCAAGCGAGACATATCGATTCCGGTATCGCTGATTACGAATTGGCGATTATGCCTGTATCACTCGACAACCTACAGTCAGGTCTCCCAGTGCTTGAACAGAACAAGAGCCCACCATGAGCATACGTATTACCCACCTGAGCGTGCGCGACATCCGCTTCCCCACATCGCTGTCGCTGGATGGCTCCGACGCCATGAACAGCGCTCCCGACTATTCGGCAGCCTACGTGGTGCTGCACACCGACGCCGAGGCCCTTGAAGGCCACGGCCTGACCTTCACCATCGGCCGCGGCAACGAGATCTGCGCGGCGGCGGTGCAGTCGCTGGCGCCGCTGATCGTCGGCCTTACCCTTGAGGACATCACCGCCGACATGGGCGGCTTCTGGCACCGCTTCACCGTCGGCGATAGCCAGCTGCGCTGGCTAGGCCCGGAAAAGGGCGTGATCCACCTGGCCACTGCCGCCATCGTCAACGCCGTGTGGGACCTGTGGGCCAAGCAGCAAGGCAAGCCGGTATGGAAGCTGCTGGCCGACATGTCGCCCGAGCAACTGGTGCGCTGCCTGGACTTCAGCTACGTCACCGATGTGCTTACCCCTGAAGAGGCCATTGCCCTGTTACGCCGCCAGGCACCAGGCAAGGCCCAGCGCGAGGCGCAAATGATGCGCGAAGGTTACCCTGGCTACACCACCGCGCCGGGCTGGCTGGGCTACAGCGAAGAAAAGATGCGTAGGTTGGCCCGCGAGGCAGTGGAGGATGGCTGGACCCACATCAAG
Organism: Pseudomonas sp. NPDC089392; assembly: GCF_044749595.1. Taxonomy (NCBI): domain Bacteria; kingdom Pseudomonadati; phylum Pseudomonadota; class Gammaproteobacteria; order Pseudomonadales; family Pseudomonadaceae; genus Pseudomonas; species Pseudomonas sp. NPDC089392. The sequence continues at coordinate 94,507 of NZ_JBIVIF010000008.1, read as the reverse complement.
CAGAAGATCGGTGCAGACCTGGAAGAAGACATTCGCCGCGCCAGCATCCTGCGCGACGAAATCGGTTGGGAGCGCACCCTGATGATGGATGCCAACCAGGTGTGGGGGGTCGAGGAGTCGGTCGCCAACATGCGCCGCCTGGCTGCCTTCGCGCCACTGTGGATCGAAGAACCGACCAGCCCGGACGACATCCTCGGTCACGCCACCATTCGCCAGCGTATCGCACCGATTGGCGTCGCCACCGGTGAGCATTGCCATAACCGGGTAATGTTCAAGCAGATGTTCCAGGCCGGTGCCCTGGACTTCTGCCAGCTGGACGCGGCACGCCTGGGTGGCTTGAACGAGGTGCTGATCGTGCTGCTGATGGCGGCCAAGTATGACGTGCCGGTGTGCCCGCACGGCGGTGGCGTCGGGCTGTGCGAATATGTGCAGAACATCGCCCTGTTCGACTACATCGCGGTGTCTGCCTCGCTGCATAACCGCGTGCTGGAATACGTCGACCACCTGCACGAGCACTTCATCGACCCGGTGGTGATCCGCCGCGGGCGCTACATGCCGCCACAGCGGCCGGGCTACAGCATTGAAATGCATGCCGAGACTCTGGAGCGCTACCAGTACCCCAACGGCGCAGTGTGGCTCGACATCAACCGTTCCTGACCCACCGACCTGGGTGTGCCGCCATGGCGCGGCACGCCACCAGTACTTTCACGGGGAAAAAACAATGACAATCCTCACCGGTACTGCAGCGGCCAGCGCCCCTGCCACCACCGAGCAGCGCCTGAACGGCCTGCTGCTGCGCAAATTGATGCCACTGCTCATCGTCGTGTATGTGATGAGTTTCCTGGACCGCACCAACATCGCCCTGGCCAAGGCCAGCATGGGCATCGACCTGGGCCTGTCGGCGGCGGCCTATGGCCTGGGCGCGGGCCTGTTCTTCCTCACGTATGCCCTGGCCGAAGTGCCCAGCAACCTGATCATGCACCGGGTAGGCGCGCGCTTCTGGATCACCCGCATCATGATCACCTGGGGCCTGCTCTCGGCCGGCATGGCCTTCGTCCAGGGCGAAACCTCGTTCTACATCATGCGCCTTTTGCTTGGTGTGGCCGAGGCCGGGCTGTTCCCCGGCGTGATGCTGTACCTGACTTACTGGTTCGACCGCGAACAACGCGCCCGCGCCACGGGTTATTTCCTGCTGGGTGTGTGCCTGGCCAATATCCTCAGCGGCCCGCTGGGAGGCGCCCTGCTGGAAATGGACGGTGTGCTGGGCTGGCATGGCTGGCAATGGCTGTTCGTACTCGAAGGCTTGCCGGCCGTGGCCCTGGCCTATGTAGTGTGGAAGAAGCTGCCTGATGGCCCAGGTTCGGCACCTTGGTTGTCGGCCGTCGACGCCCAGGACATCGAACGCCGGCTGAACGCCGAGCGCGCTGGCGCACCGCAGCAAAGCAAGCTGGGGCAGATGTTCCGCGACCGGCAGATCTGGCTGGCGATCGTGGTGTACTTCGTGCACCAGATCACTATCTACACGGTGATTTTCTTCCTGCCAGGTATCATCGGCACTTATGGCGCGCTGTCACCCTTCCAGGTCGGCCTGTTGACCGCCGTGCCGTGGATTGCCGCCGCCATCGGCGCCGCCACCTTCCCACGCCTGGCCACCTCGCCACGCCGTTGCCGCACCCTGCTGTTCTTCGGCCTGCTGACCATGGCAGCCGGCTTGCTGCTGGCGTCGCTGGCCAACTCGTTCATCGGCCTGATCGGGTTCTCGTTGACCGCCCTGATGCTGTTTGTGGTGCAGTCGATCATTTTCGTCTTCCCCTCCAGCCGGCTGAGCGGCAGTGCCCTGGCGGCCGGGCTGGCCTTCGTCACCACCTGCGGCCTGTTGGGCGGCTTCGTCGGGCCGTCGGTGATGGGCCTGATCGAGCAGACCACCGGCAGCACCCGCAATGGCCTGTGGATCATCGCCGCGTTGCTGGTGTTGGCAGCACTGGTCAGTACCCGTTTGCGCCAAGGACAGGAACAACCGCTGCAGTGACTGTTGTGGGAGATTACCCAGGCCTTTGGGCTGCGCTGTCGCGCATCGAACTGATGTAGGCAGGCGTTCCACATACCCTGTGGGAGCGGGTTTACCCGCGAAGAATTTAACGCGGCGCATGGCACCGGCTGCGCCGGTGTTCGCGGGTAAACCCGCTCCCACAGGGGCCCCGCGAAATCAGTAAGTTATGTGAATTTCACGGGAGATGGCTTGCCGGCGATGGGCAGCAATGCAGCCCTCTGCTACTCAACGACTAATCCTGGCGGGCCGCCCGCAGCGCAGTTCCAGAGCCCGGGCCAGGCGCTCTACCGCCTGCTGCAAATCGGCAGGCTGCCCCCCTACCCACGCCAATGCCAGGTACTGCTGATAGCGCCCCTGCAAGCTGAACTGCACGCCCGGCAGTGCATGCAATGCTGAACCTGCCACTGCTGCGGCAATGGCATCCCACACCAGTGCCTGGCGAAAGCGTACCCACAGCACTCGCCCACCTTGCGGCACTGACAACGTAACCAGGTTACCAAACTGCAACCGCAACGCACTCGCCAGGCACTGCATGCGCCATTGCAAGTCGCTTCGCAGCCGCTCCAGCTGCGTCTCGACCTCACCCTTGCCGAGCATGTGCGCAAGCGCTTGCAAACGCAGCGGTGCAAGCCGAAACGCACGTTCGGCGAACCCCTCAGCCAGCACGTCGTCATGCCCCAGCACGTAGGCGTACGGCGCCTCGGCCCCCACTGCCGCTTCGAACGACCCCATCACCAGGAGCCAGCGAGGGTCGACCCAATCGCGCAGGCGGGTATTCGGCGGCCCGGTGTAGCAATGCTCACTGTCCAGGTCGTTTTCCAGCAGCCATACCGCGTGGTGGTCAAGCAAGCGGCCGAGCTGCTGCTGGTAATGCGGCGAAACCAGGCGCCCGTGCGGCATGCCAAGGCACGATGGCATGACCAGCATGCACACCGGTTCACTCGCCAGCAGCCGGGCCAAGGCGCACAAGTCTGGGTTGCCGCAGGTATCCGCTGGCACCTCCAGCACACGCATGCCGGCACGCGCCAGGGCGCGCAGCACCTGCCAGCAACAGGGCGAGTGCACCAGCACGACCTCCCCTTGCAAGGCCAGCGCCGCAAATACTGTTTCGAGCAAAGACTGCACATCAGGGGCCAGCTGAACATCTTCAGCACACCAGTACCGGCTTGAGGAGCGGGTATAGCGCTCAGCCACGGCCTGGCGCAGGCGGGTGCTGCCATGCTCTTCCCAAGGGGCAATGCTGTGCACGCGCTGGCGGGCCAGGCGCCGCTCATGGGTAAACAGTGCCCGTTCCAACAATGGCGGTACTGGCAGAGGTACCTGTCGGGCCGTGGGCGCAACCTCGCCTTTTCCATCGCACTGTACGTAGTACCCCGACCTCGGCAGGCAGTGTACGCGCCCCTCCTCCTCCAGCAGGCTGTAGGCGCTCTGCACGGTGGCCAAGGACACCCGCAGCTGCCGGGACAACGTGCGCAGCGACGGTAAACGGCATGAACCACCGTTTGAGGCTTGGTCGATCAGGGCTTCCAGATAGCGATACACCTTTCGATAGGCAAATTCGCCGGAAACGGGTCGCCCCATCAAGGCCGCCCCATAAAGGCACGCCGTCGCCCCGGCGGCCGACGTGGCAGCAACCTAAGGTGCACATCGCGACGGGCCAGGTTGCTGAGCAGGCGCCAGGCGGCCAGCGGCAAGCGCCCGTCATAGATCGCCCGCAGCTGCCCCAGCGTCAGGCCACTGGTATTCACCAACCAGTCTTTCACCGCATCCGGGCAGGGTTTACCTTGCAAGGCCCTATGCAGATAAGGCAACGCTACCAACATGTCGGCATGCCGGCTCTGCAGAAAACGTTCAAGGTTCTTGCCCTGCCTGGCGAACGGGCCGAACAGCAGGCATACCAGCTGGGTCTGGTTCATGCCATAGGTTTTGCCGAGCTGTACCTGGTGCACGTCGCGCTGATTGTTGCCACCCGCCTGGTCAGCCAGCCGTAACGCAGGGCGACCGGCCTGCGGCACAAGACTACGTACGCGCAGTTCATGCAATTGTGCCAGGGCCAACGGGTCGACATATGCCGCCAATGGCCAGGCATCCGGGGCACATTCGAAACAACTGCCCAGCATGAGGTCAAGCTGCTGCGCTTCGAGCAGTTGCGGCAGCAGGTCATCCATGGCCATCACCCGCAATGGCGTACCCTCTTCCGCCACGCTGGCCAGTTGCTCCGCAAAGGCACTCAGCGGCCCCCCAGCGGCACCGTGCAATCGGCTCAGCCCGTGAGCCAGTGCCGCCAGGCATTGATGCAGCACATGCGGGCCACGCAGTCCAGCCAGGCGAAAGCTACGCCGGGCCCAGGCCAGATAACGGCGCCGCTGGCGTATGGGCATGCCCGTGATCAACAGGTCTGCAGGTGCCTGTAGCGCAGCGCCCAGCGCATCTGCCAACTCCAGGTGCAAGCGACTACCCAACAGGGCTTCGGGCCTGGCATCGACCAGGTGGCCGAACATCAGCATGGCCTCCCTCGCCAGCAGCCAGCGCTCGGGTGCTACCGACGGCCGGCAGCTGAAGGGTACCACTTCACGCCCCTCGATCATCTGCAACTGCACCCGCGGATCATCCTGCATGAACAGGGCATTGAAGCTGCGTTCGTGGCCCTCCAGCGTGGCGCCACCCGCTGCGGGCAGGCTGACTACCAACACCCGCAACTGGAAGGTTACCGGCGCGCGCAGGGCGATGCTTAGTTGTGCCGCGCGCAGCATGGCCAGCAGCCGGGTACTGCGGCGATCGCTGCCTTGCAGGACCAGCACGCGGAATGTACCGATGTACTCGGGCCCACCTGCGGCAACCAGTAACCGTTGGATCAGCAACTGCAATGAAGCACGCTGTGCCTGGGACATATGGCCAAGCAAGCGCTCAAGCACTTGCTGGTAGATATAGTGCATTGCCTGGTCGTGAATAGCAGTCACGAAATCACCTCATCAACTTCTTGCAGCCAACGCACGTCGAGCAATGGCTTGGACGTGAAAATGCATCGGCTCTTTTTGAAGAAATTTCCTACAACTAAGCGGAAGTAATGAAGTAACCCTTCACTGTCGCCAAGCCATCGAGAAAAACGCGCCACTGCGACGGCCCATAGCTCTGCTCATCCCACGCTCCTTGCGCAAACTATCATTGGGCCATTATCGAGGGATGCAACGTGAAAAGAAGACACAGATCAGGGTAAAAAAACCATTCAGCAGGGGGGCGAGAGCACATTGAATGGAATGGAGATGGAGTTCAATCCTGAATGAGTGGCGGGATATTTCGACAAACTTGAGGAGGCGTTATTTTAATGTAGGGCTTGTCTGAATTTATTGTAGGAAAGTTCTTAAATTCAATGTTTCAATTTCTGCATTTGGCACTAGGAGATTTGTTCGCCGGGCGGCCAAGGGAGAGGCTACCAAGTGCATGTCTTGGGTTTTGAGGTGGTGCGCAGATCGAGCGCCGCGCGGGCGGCGCTCGGTCTCAAAGGCAACGAGAATGTCGCGACAAGCACCCCACACCAGAGACGCCTTTCAGCCTTGCGCCATGTCCAACACCACACGCCCGCCGCACGGGCATTGGTCCATGTAGCGATGCGCCTCCACCACCTGCTGGAATGGGTACACCTTGATGATCTGCGGCGTCAGCAACTGGTCGGCAGTGAACTGGTTGATATCGCGCAGGGCGCGCTGCAGCGCCACCTGGTCCTGGCTGATGCCCAGCTCCGGCTTGCCGGTGAAATTGCCGATGCAATGCACGTAGAACTGGATGTTCTTCTGGAACGCCGCGCAAGCCGGGAACGGCGTCTGGTTGCCGCCTTGCAAGCCATACAGCACCAGGCTGCCACGCGGCGCCAGCACATCGCCCAACAGCGACATCTGCGGCCCGCCCATGCCATCGAGGACCATGTCCACGCCGCGGCCATTGGTGTATTTGCCAACCTGCAGCAGCAGGTCCTGCTCTTCGGTGACGATCACCTTGTCGGCGCCCAGGCTCAACAAGTACTCACGCTGTTCCGCATCCTTGGTAACGGCGAACACCTTCAGCCCCAGGGCCTTGCCCAGCTGCACGAAGGCAGGGCCGGCGCAATGGCTGGCATCGGTAACCAGCGCGGTTTGCCCGGCCTTGGCCCGAGCCAGGTCGACGTAGGCGAAATAGGCGATCAGCAGCGGCGTGTAGTGCACGCTGGCCTCGATCGGGGTGAGCACAGCCGGGTAACGGGTAATGGCCGTGCGTGGCAGCACGATCACATCGCCATAGACCGGGTGATCATTGGCACTGGCGGCCGGGAAACTGGCAACCCGGTCACCCACCGCAATGTCTTCGACCCCTTCGCCGACCGCCATGACCACACCGGCCATCTCGTGGCCGATCCCAGCAGGCAGGTGTGCCTGGGACGGTGCCAGGTTCTGGCGCCAGAGCACGTCATACCAGCTGACGCCAACCGCCTCGACGCGGATCTGTACCTCGTCGGCAGCGGGTGACGGTTCGGCCTGCTCCTCGCAACGGAGCACATCGGCAGCGCCGAACTTATGGAAACGGATCATGCGGGACATCGCATACCTCGCCTTTGTGAACCTCTAATTACCACTGACTTTATCCGGGCTTTGCCAGTTAGACCATCAGTGGTCATTAATAGTCGACATGCTTGTCATCGATTGGGCACCTGACTTTCCCTGCGATTGGTCCCCCTAAACCCGTGCAGGGTAACAGCCTTTGGCCTTAAGATTCACCCCTGCCCCACTTTAGGCGAAGCGCACCGATGAATCGAAACGACCTGCGTCGCGTAGACCTCAACCTGCTGATCGTATTCGAAACGCTGATGCACGAGCGCAGCGTGACCCGTGCCGCGGAAAAACTGTTCCTCGGCCAGCCGGCCATCAGCGCGGCGCTGTCGCGCCTGCGCAACCTGTTTGACGACCCGCTGTTCGTGCGTACCGGCCGCAGCATGGAGCCCTCGGCGCGGGCTCATGAAATCTTCGCCCTGCTGTCCCCGGCACTGGACTCGATTTCCACCGCGGTCAGCCGCGCTGCCGAATTCGACCCGGCCACCAGCAATGCCGTGTTCCGCATCGGCCTGTCGGACGACGCCGAGTTCGCCTTGCTGCCGCAATTGCTAAAGCGCATCCGCGCCGAGGCCCCCGGTATCGTGCTGGTGGTGCGACGGGTCAATTACCTGCTGATGCCAACGCTGCTGGCCTCGGGCGAGATCTCGGTGGGCGTCAGCTACACCAGCGACCTGCCGGCCAACGCCAAACGCAAGATCCTGCGCCGCAGCATGCCGAAACTGCTGCGCGCCGACAGCGTGCCCGGCAGCATTACCCTGGACGACTTCTGCGCACGGCCGCATGCGCTGGTGTCGTTTGCCGGTGACCTGTCTGGGTTCATCGACGAAGCCCTGGAAGAAATTGGCCGCAAACGCCATGTGGTGCTGGCGGTGCCGCAGTTCAACGGGCTGGGGAGTTTGCTGGCGGGCACGGACATCGTGGCCACGGTGCCCGACTACACGGCGGATGCACTGACTGCAGCCGGTGGGCTCAGGGCCGAGGACCTGCCCATACCCGTGCGCAGTTTCGAGTTGCACATGGCCTGGCGTGGGGCGCAGGACAACGACCCGGCGGAGCGGTGGTTGCGGTCGAGGATACAGATGTTCTTTGGCAGCGACGAAAACATGTAAGAACTACAACGTGGGCGCATTCGAGCGGAGCCAGTTGACGCAAGCTCATGGCAAATCACTAGGTATGCAACTGCTCGAATTCTGGTTCCTGGCCCGCAGCCCTGACTCTGGACGTGCATTGACAACTATTTCTCGTCGTCTGCAAATGGGGTATTCCAGATCACCAGCTCGAGTGCGGCAGCGATCTGGATGCGATGGTCGCCAAACGTGATAGGCAGCAAGTCCTGGGCGCGCTCCAGCCGGCGCAGCAAGGTATTGCGATGGGTACCCAGCACCTCGGCGGTCTGGGTGATGTTGCAGCCATTGGCCAGGAAGGCGTGCAACGAATGCTGAAGCACCGTGGGCTCGGTCGCCAAGCGCCCCAGCGTGCTCAAGACGAACTGCCTGGCCGCGCGGGCATCCTGGGTCATCAGCGACACCATCCTCACCTGATCGATCGTGGCAACGGCGGGTGAGCCCGCCAAACGGCCCATCAACCGCTGGGTGGTCAAGGCTTCCAGGTGCGAGCGCCGGAAGCCATTCATCCCCGCGCCCGCCGAACCGATTGCCGCGCGTATCTTCGGAAATTGCCGGGCGACGCCCTGCAGCAGGTTCAGGTCCAGCGGCTTTGCCGCATTGCTCCAGGCCCACAGGGTCGCAGGGCCCGCGAATACAATCAGAGGCGCTACCGTGCCCGTGAGCTGCGCCAGGGCACGCGCCATATCCTCCAAGGGGCGAATCTCGGCGTCCGGGGTTTCGCTCCAGACGAGGCAGGCATGGTGCCGCTGAGCCAGGCTGTAGCCCAGTCGCCTGCCGAACTGCTCCGTGTCCACATCCCTGCCATCGAGCAGCCGGCTGACCAGGCTGCGTTTATCGATAGGGTCGTCATGGGCTTGGGCGCTTTTTTCTTCGAGGATGATCTGCGTCACCACGCGCATGTTGCTGTCGATGAATTCCGAGATCGACCGCGACGAGACCTCCAGGAATTCCTCGAGCACCGCGGGATCCTGCGTCAGGCTGAAGGCCATCTTCATCCACAGGTCCCAGGCTGCGTTCTGTGTCGACCTTGCAACATTCATCAGCAGTTCGGACAACCCCCTGCGAGCGAGCTCCCTGGCCGTGTCCACCATGTCAGCGGACACATAGGGCTCCACCGGCTCCCCAGGGCGCTGCAGGTTGGCATTCGCCCAGTGCAGCAACTCTGCCCGGTTGGCGCGCCGGCACGCCGCGAGGATGACCGGGTCCTCCAGCAACCTGGCATCCTCGGGCGAAGAGAACAGTGACTGGTTCAGGCGCTCGACCCACTCGGCTGGCAGCGCCTGAGCGAGTTCGGCGCCTTTGCGCATGAGCTCGCGAACGGTTTCCGAGGGGCGTGGCCAGGGTGATGGCGTGCTGGTCATGGGCGGTGCAAATCACTCAAAAATCGGCTGGAAAATGGTGCAGTTCGTACCTTGGCGCAGGGCCAGTGGAAACCTAGCATGAACTCACTGCCTGAACAAAAAATACAAGGAGGCACCGTGACGCTTCATGTCCCTTTTTTGGGTTTAGCGCAGTGGCAAGCAGGCCTGTTTCCTGATGCCCGTTGATCAAACGTCAACCCGCCTGCGCAATCGTTCCTTTCAATCTGGAGTGTTCTCAATGTCAGCCTCTCGTGACGCCACGCCAAGCCTGCCCGTGGTAACCCGCTCGACTTCCGCGCAAGAGATTGCGCTGCTGAGCGACCAAGCAGGTGCGGTAATCATCCGCAACTTCATGACCCCAGAACAAGTCGTACGGATCAACAACGAGCTCGACGCCCCCCTGGCCGCGCTCGATGCCGGCTCCAGGCACGAGCACGAGCTGATCGCCGAGTTCCATGGCCATCAGACCAAACGGCTCACCAACCTCGTCACCCACAGCAAGACCTTTCGTGAGGAAGTCCTCGATGACGACCTCTTCCACGAACTGGGGAACGTGCTTTACGCCCCGGAATGCGGTGACTGGTGGCTGACCACGGCCCAGTTGATCGAAATCGGCCCAGGCAACAAAGCGCAAATGCTGCACCGTGACATGATGCAGTACCAACCGTTCGTGGCCATGAACAAACATGCGCCACGCGCCATCACCAACCTGATGCTGGCGCTGACCGATTTCACCGAGGAAAACGGCGCCACACGATTGATCCCCGGGAGCCAGGACTGGGATGACTTCGACGATGTCGGCACCCCCGAGATGACGATCCCCGCCCTGTTGAAAGCCGGAGATGCCGTGCTGTTCGGCGGCAAGGTCGTTCACGGTGGCGGGGCCAACGTGACCACCGACTATTACCGTCGCGGGCTGACCATCCCGATGCAGGCTTCGATAATCACGCCTGAAGAAGCCTACCCGTTGATCGTGCCGCTCGAGCTGGTGCGCACGCTTTCTCCGCGGGTACAGAAGATCCTCGGTTTCCGCTCCCAATACCCCAATGGCAGCCCTGGCCTTTGGCAACATAACTACGCAGACCTGGCGGATTACCTTCAGCTCTAGCGTCCAGCGTTGACTTGCCTGGGCCTGAAGGTGCCACGACCACCCAATCGCCCGGGCAACGAAACAGGCCAGGCAACGGTTTGCGATGCCTGGCCTCTGAGCGAGTGGCCAACCCTTCACTCCTGGTAGGGCATTACCCCTCGGCGTGAAAACAATACAGGTACACCTTCGGCGTTGAACAACGCCGCCGTCAGTGAAAGGCCATCAGCGGTCTGCGTTTCCTGGAAACTGTGCCCGCCATCGCTGCTCTGCACGCTCAGCCCATCCAGCCCGACCGCCAGCACACGAGAGCCGGCTACCGCTACGCAAGTGACAGAGCCCTTGCTTTGCGTTGGCACTCGGTGAAAGCCCTTGCCGTCCGCTGAACCCTGCAACAAGGTACCGCGCTGGCCACCCAGCAGCAGACGTCCATCGGCCAGTACCGCGCCTGACCACAGGGTGCCTTCGTAGCCAGTATCCAGGTAACGCCAGTTTTTCCCCTGGTCCTCGGAATGCAGAACCTGCCCATGCTCAGCCGTGGCGTACAGCGTACCGCGGCTGTCGGCAAACAGTCCCATCAGGTTGAGGTCGGCCCGCTTGGCCCCCGGCGGGGCCTGCAGCGGCTGCTCGGACCACGTCTGGCCCCCATCCTCGGTAGTCAGCACCAACGACCAGAGGCCTACCGCAACACCCTGCCGGGCATTGAAGAAATGCACCGCGAACAGTGGCCGATCCTCTTCGGTGGCCAGGCGCTGGACCTGCCAGGACTCCCCGCCATCGGTGGTGGCCAGGATCGCGCCCCAGTGGCCAACCGCCCACCCGCGCTTGGCATCCACGAAAGACACGCCCGTCAACGGTGTGGACAGCGGTACCGACCTCGCCTGGCGCCACTGCAGGCCCTGATCGTCGGACAACAGCACGACACCGTGGTCGCCCACGGCCACCATGCGCGCCCCCGCCCAGCCGGCGGCCAGCATGGTGGCCTGCGTGGCATTGCTCGCCTGTACGGCCGGCACGGCCTGCAACGGCGCGGCCTGAAGAGACATCAGCGGCAATGCTGCTGCGAGCAAGGCCGCGGTGAATGAAACCCTGAACTTCATGCTTCTCTCCTCAGTGCACCAGCGCGCCGATCATGCGCACAGGGCGCTTACGTGGGAATACCCGCTCCAGCCAGACGGCGAAGGCCGGCAGCACGGTCATGGCCATGACCATGTTGACGATGAACATGAAGGCCAGCAGCTTGCCCATGTCGGCCTGGAACTTGAGGTCCGAGAACGCCCAGGTAGCCACGCCCACCGCTAGGGTAATGGCGGTGAAGATCGTCGCAACGCCCACCTCGAGCAATGCGTGCTCAACCGCCTTGGTGATCGACTGGCCGTGGGCCAGGTGCAGTTGCAGCCGGTTGTAGATGTAGAAGGCGTAGTCGACCCCAATGCCCACGGCCAACACCATCACCGGCAAGGTGGCAATGGTCAGGCCGATCTGCAGTTCCTTCATGAACCAGTAGCCGATGAAGGTGCCGATGGTCAAAGGCAGGCAACAAACCAGCACCGCCCGCAGGTCGCGGTAGACGGCGAACACCAGCAGCGCGATCGCGGCATAGACGTAAAGCAGCATGGGAGTTTCGCTCTTCTCCACTTCTTCGTTGATAGCGGCCAGAACGCCGGCGTTGCCCGAGGCGAGGCGGATCGACAGGCCAGGCAGCGGATAGTCGCTGCGGAACGCCTTGGCGGTCTCAACCACCCTGTTGATGGTCGCGGCCTTGTGGTCGGCCAGATACAGGTGCACGGCGGACATGCTGCAGTCGGTACGCACCAGCCCGGGCGTGCGCGCCACCTCGGTGGCCAGTGCGGCATAGTTCATCGGGTCGATGGGCACCGCGGCCATTTTGGGATTGCCTTCGTTGTACCCCTCATTGAACTGACGCATGTTGCTGGAGAAGGAGGCCACCGACAGCACACCGGGCACACCCTGCATAGCCCAGACGAAGCGATCCTGGTACTGACCCGCCGCGACATCCTCGCAGGCCGCCGCCTCGCCTTCACCAGAGGCCCCCTGGTTGGCTTCGAAAACCACGCTGAGCCAGTCCAGGCCAATGTCGTAGCTGGTGGCGATGGAGACGGCATCGCGATTGAAGCGCGAGTCCTCACGCAACTCCGGGGCCCCCGCCTGCAACGAGCCGACGACCCGATCGTGGCTTTGCCAGATCGCCACCAGGAAGACCACCAGGGCCACGCCAAGCACCCACTGTGCGTTACGCCACTCGGCAAGCCGGGACAGGCCTCGCAGCCAGCGGGTACGGCGCTGCCGGGAAACTTCCTGGGCAGCCGCATAGCGATCGTCGACCCGCAGCATGGAGGCCAGCAATGGCAGCATCAGCAGGTTGGTGATGATCTTGTAGGCCACACCGAGGGAGGCCGTGATGGCGACTTCTCGTACCATCGGGATAGGAATCAGCAGCAGCGTCACGAACGACACCAGTGCGGTCACCAAAGCCAGTGTTCCCGGTATCAGCAAGCCGGTGAAGCTCGAGCGCGCCGCCTCTTCGGCACTCTTGCCGATAGCGATCTCGCGGACGATGAAGTTGATTTGCTGCACACCATGGGAAACCCCGATGGCGAACACCAGGAAGGGCACCAGCACCGCCAACGGGTCGAGCCCGTACCCCAACAGGCGCAGGCTGCCGAACTGCCACACCAGCGAGGCCAGCGAACAGACCAGCGCCAGCAGCGTGAAGCGCAGGGAGTGGCAATACCAGTACACCGCCCCCGCGGTCAGGAGCAACGCCAGCAAACAGAACTCCAGTACGGCTGAAGCACCGTCAGCGATGTCGCCGATCTGCTTGGCGAAACCGATGATCTGGACTTCGAATTCGCCATCCTCGAATGGCTGGCGGATCTCTTTCTCCAGCCTGTGGTTGAACGCCACATAGTCCAGGTGGGCGCCATTGGTGTCGTACTCGTTGAGTTCCACCGTGATCATCGCGCTGCTCTGATCACGGGAAACCAGCGTGCCGATGAAACCACCCTGGGCAGTGGAGTTGGCGATCGTCGCGATGATCTGGTCATCCAGGTGATCGGGAGAAACCGTACCCGGTACCAGTGGATCAGCGCGAAAGCCTTCTTCGGTGATTTCGTTGACGAAGGCATTGGGCGTCCACAGGGACCGCACACTGCTGCGCGACACTCCAGGAAGGAAGGTCACTGCCTGGGTAACGTCATACAGCCGCTTCAGGCCCGGGGCGCTCCATATATCGCCCTGTCGGGCCTTGACCACGATGGTCAGCCGGTTCGCTCCCAGCAGGTCGTTGCGGTAGGCCTCGAATGTCTTGATGTATTCGTGGCCTACCGGCAATTGCTTTTCGAAGCCGGCATCCATACGCAGTTGCACAGCGAACCAGCCCATGATCAGCGTGAACACCGTCAGGCTCGCCAGCACCAGACGACGATGCCCAAACAACACACCCTCGACGCGTGACAATAGGCCACGTGCCGGGGCTTCAGATAGCTTTACAGAACCGTTCACGGCAGGCCTCACAAGGTGCGGGAGATCGCGATGCCGACATAATCGCGGTCACGATAAAGCTGGTCGTAGGGGGTTTCGCCGCCCATGAACTTCGCGTAGTTGAGGGAAATCTGCCAACTGGCCGGGTTTCGCACGAAGTTCAGGTAGAGGTTCATGCTGCTCGCGTCTTCGGTGAAGGTGGCGCTCAGGTTCGGCGTTCGCCCTCCAAGCGAGCGCGAGTAGAAGACGCCGGGCGTGACCTGCCAACCCGGCAGCAACGTGCCGTCATAAGTCAGGCTGAAATCCAGGTTGATGCCCGACGAGGTCTTGTCGCCACGGGACTTGGGCGCTGTCGCAGGATCCAGTTGCCAGGCATTGAGCCCTGGGGCGAGTGGTTCGCCATTGACCTCGTCATGCAGCCCGGGGTACTTGATGACCACCAGTTCCGACAGCAGGGTGCCCGTGCTGGCCCCGGTGAAATCGAGCAGCGTCGGGGAGTTGGACGGCGTGAAGCTGTAAAGGCCGGTGAGGTGCCACTGGAATTTCTTTTCGTCTTTCCAGCATTTGCCCCCATTGCTGGAACACAGGTCGACGACAGGGTTGAGCATGACCGAATCCTTCGGCCGGTAAGAAAGCTCCGTACCGACTGCCCAGTCACCGATCGGCATGTTCGCACTGACGCCATACATCATCCGGTTTTCCTGGTATTCCCAGGTGGGTGCCGCCGCGAACGTGTTCGGGTCAAGAATGGCGACGCGCAACGACGGCAACTTGTCGTGATAACGCATCACGTAGAAGCCATAGTTGATGTCGCTGTCTTCCGGCTGCCAACGCAGCGAAAGGCCCCACTGGCCGCTGTCGCGGGCGTCCTTTTCGGAGAACCCGTAGTCTCCCCTGCCCTCGCCCAATGCGTTGGTGTTTGACCAATAGCTGCCCACCGGCGGCAACTCGCTCTTGTTCCAGCGGAACTGATAGTAGGCCTCGACGTTGACACCCGAGCCAAGGCCCGACGCGACACTCAGCATCGGCGCAGGCAGCACGGCCTCCTTGAGTTGCACGCCGGGGCGCGCCAAGGCCTGGTAGTCGTAGGCGTTGGTGTTGTTGATGCCACCGGCCACGAACAGGCTCTCGCCCCAGTTGATCACCTGGTTGCCCAGGCGCGCGCGGACCCGCTGCTCGCCTACGTCGAAGCCTTTGCTCACCCACAGGTCCAGCAGGCGGGCCTTGAAGGCGAGGTCGTCGCGGGCGTCGTCACTCAGCCCGTTGCTGCCTACGCTCTCTGGGGTGTTGAACGACAGCGTGCCGGTGGTATCGGTGGCCGCGAAGTCGCGGATCCAGGTGCCACGCGCCATGAAGGTGACGTCCTCGGGCATCTTGAGCAACAGCTCATGGGTGCCCTTGAGGTAGTTGGTGAACATGTCGCCGCGGTCGTAGTTCAGATCACCCTGGTCCGCCACGCCGGAGCTCTGCGCCAGGCAGCCGGAGGGCACGTTGTGCCCGGTCGGCCCCTGGTTGATCAGGTTGCAGCCCCGCGACTCCGTCCGCAGGCCCATGCCTGCGGTGATCGTGGAATCGAAGGAGCCCGTCAGGGTTTCGGTTTCAAAGGTGAACCCCATTGCCAGCGGGGTTGCGCACACGATGGCAAGGCCTGACGCTTTCGTCATTATTTTTTTCATGTTGGCTCTCGATCTGGCGTCGGTTTAGCGCTCGCTGATGGCTCGCAGGTTGTCGGAGGTGAAGAAGTCGCGTTTCAGGCGAGGGTTGCCACTGTCTTCGGTGATCCAGCGAATATCGTTCTTGCCCGCCCCGATCGAGGTCATGTCGAAGAGGTAACGACCATCGGCCAGGTTGTACTGGACCTGGGCCTGCACATCGCAAGCACCGGTTTCGTACACGGGAATCGAGAACCCTTCACGCACCTTCCAGATCTGCCCTTGCTTGTCGAAGTCGACGGCCAGCAGCGGGTTCCAGCTGTCCTCGTCGATGTAGAACATGCGCTTGGGCGCCTGGTGCCGCATGCCTTGACGGACATTGGCCTCGACGACCCAGACGCGATGCAGCTCATAGCGACGCGACTGCGGCGCGATCGAGTCATTGCCGGCGAACGCTTCTACCTTGGCGGCGGTGTCGTAGGCACCGAAATCGTTGTAAGGCACCAGCAGCTCCTGCTTGCCGACCAGTTTCCAGTCGAAACGGTCCATGGTGCCGAAGAAGACGTTTGCTTCGTCCACGGTGTACTGGTTGTCCAGGCCGATCTGAGGCGCGTCGTAGGAGTACGACGGCATACGGCGCACGCGACGCTGGCCAGGGAAGTAGTAGAAGGTCGTGGCCTGCTCGCCGGCCACAGCCGTTTGCACGGCGGATTGACCGGCCAACGCAGCGGGCGCCAGGTAGTTGAAGAAGGTCGCGTTTTCCAGACGGCCGTAGGAGGAGAAAAGCGCGCTGCCCTTCTTGCCCCAGGGGGTCAGGAAGAAGGTGTCGGTGGACTGGCGTAACCACTCCCCCCCCTTGCGCGGTGAAATGCCTGAAATGCTCCGGGGGATTTCAACGCCAACGCCGCGATAGCGCATCTTCATGTTCCACATGACCTCTGCACCGGTAGTGGGCATCGGGAACGGGATACCCGGAACATGGGCTTCTTCAAGGGCGACACCGGAAGCATCGAGCTTGGCGAAGCCCACGTTCTGCCTGGTGTTCTCAGCCACGAAGTTCGGCGCGTCGCAGGTACGGCGGGTGGGGAAGACATCCATGCGATAGCCCGGAACCTTCTTGAACAGCTCCAATTGGGCCGGAGAAAGCTTGCTCACGTGTTGTGCCACATTGCTCGAGTCGATGCTGTACAGGGGCTTGTCACCCTTGAACTTCCAATACTCCCCGCGCACCTGACCGTAGCTCCAGCCCGCCCCCTGTGGCCCTGGTGTGGCCCAGGCCGGAATATCACCATTTGTACTGGCGGCGCTCTCGCCACCCAGCGGCGTCAACTTCGAGCCCAGCGCCTCGGCTCCCTGGGGCGCAGCCTGTACCGAACAGATCGCGGTCGAGGCCGCAAGGGTAACCAGCAGCTGCCTGAAAATACGGCGGGCGGATACGACACTTTCCGACCGTGCAGTGACTTCTTTCATTGGAGGATCCTCAAACAAAGGGCTTGGACCGGCTGCTCGACCCTTCGATGGAAAGATCGGCGCTCGGCACATCCTGATCGTGCGACATGATCACCTGACCATGTCGTATGATCAACACGCAAGCCACATGCCAGAATGCCTGAAAGGTGGATTACATTAGATAAATCAGCTGGTTGGAGTTATTTATCGCTTAATACGCGACTGGCGCCTGCACCTTACTGGGAAGTAAGGAAACATGTGTTACTAAAAGATGCTTGTTAATAGTGTGCCAAGTGAACAACCCGCCACTTATCGCGCCGGACCGTATATACCTTTCGCTTATCCAGCCCTATTATCAACGCGAATGATTCGCCCATAAAAAAACCGCCCCGAGGGGCGGTAAAAAAGCAGGCTCTCGCCCGCCATGGAGTAATAACAGCTATTAAATAAATCACTCAACCAGTATTTGAGCCCTTACCCCACAACTTAGCTGGGATTGAGCACGGCATGCGAGGACACTTTCCGTGAACGCTGAAGTGCCCCATAGGCATAAAACAACTGCACAATTGAATAGGACCAGGTCAGGAAGGCACAGGTCATGAAAATCATCTTCGTGTCATCCCCTGGGATTGGGAAGAAGTCGTACCGCAGCGCGATCGTCAGCCCCGCCGCCCCTCCTAGCAAGGTGGCCAGCGCGTGCAGAGACTCGCCGGCACGTGCCAGCCGCCAGATAAAGTAGACTAGGAACAACGTGTAGAACGACCACGTCAATATATAGAAATAGGGCAGCCACTCTTTAAAGCCCGCCGACAGGTAGTAAACGGCCGTCGCGGCAAAAGCGGCCAAAAACAGTATTACGTCCTTCGCTGGCGAAGGTTTGTAATTGTGCGTCACAGCCAGTAACCCGAGCGTCGCAATAACCGGCACGCCAACCCCGCGGGAAAATGCATCCAGAAAGATGGCGACATTATAATTGGCTTGCCACCCCGTCGCGATGAACGTCGTAAAGTTCGTCGCGGAAATACCCACAATCAAAAACTCCACACCCAGCAGGTAATTCTTACGCCGGACAAACGCTAGACCATAACCCAAGCCACTCACCACCAGCAGCACGCATGCGATCAACGCAAATAAATCTATGAGTTCCACGATAACAGCCTCTGTTATTAGGATCGCGACGTAGTTCTACAATCATGGGCATAGAACAAGCACATCAATTGCAATCAGCCCTTTCTGGCCTTGTCTTTACGCACTTTTCTATCGGTCCAGTCATCCAGCACCTTGGCCGCCGCAAAGGCAGCGTGTACGGCGCACCATTGCAAGGGTTCAGGCAGCAAGGACGGCGTCTTGTGTTGCAGTGCTGCCAGCAGCTCAGGCGCCTGGCCGTTGATTTGCTCGGCAAATAGCTTGCCGATCAACGATTGCGTGCCCAGCCCGTGGCCCGAGCAGCCGGTGGTGTAGTAAATATTCTGTTTCGCGCCCATGGCACCGATGACCGGCAGGAAGTCGTAGGCACCACTGACGTAACCACTCCAGCAGTGCTTGACGCCCAGGCCTTGCAACATCGGATAGCGCTCGCGCAGTACCTGTGCCAATGCGGTGTAGGCGTCATGGTCCGGGATATTGGGTGTCTTCGAACCGTAGGCATAACCAAGCTTCTTGACGGTCAACACCATCGTGCCGTGTGCCGTCAGGCGGTGGCTCTCCATGGTGTAGTGCGGCGTGATGATCCCTTCCCGCCCTTGCCAGCCGAGGGCAGCCAGCTGCTGCTGCGACAGCGGTTGGGTTTCGATTGCCGACACCCGAATTGCCGCGACCTTGTTGCGCAACACCCCCAGCTGCGGGGTATAGGCGTTGGTTGCCAGCACCATCACCGGGGCGGTTGCACGGCCATGGGCAGTCTTGCAGGTAATGACCGGCCCCTCGCTGAAGGACAGCAACGTCGTGCGTTCGTAGAGTTTCACCCCCGCCTCGATGGCCGCGCGCCGCAGGCCGCCGATGTACTTCCCTGGGTTCAAGGTGCCACCGCACTGCTCGGTGGCGAACAGAAACGCTGGGGGGATGCCCCGCGCACGCATCTCGGCACCGTCGACGAAGCGGCTCGTCGCCCCCAGTTTCTGACCCAGCGCCATGTTTTCCCGCAAGCGCTTCTCCTGGCTGGGATGAACACCTGCCCGGAGCACGCCCGAAGGGTTGTAGTCACAGTCGATACCCAAGGTTTTGAATCGACCTTCCACGTAGGGCACCGCCTCGTCATAGAACCTGACGAATTGAGTCGCCTGCTCCACGCCCACGCGCTTGACGAACATGTCGTACTCGATACCCATGCTGCCCAGCAGGTAGCCGGCATTGCGCCCACTGGCACCGAAGCCGGCGAATTCCTGTTCCAGCACGATCACATCCGCCCCGAGCGCCTTGAGTTCCAGCGCGGTCGACAGCCCGGCAAAGCCGGCGCCGATCACGATCACATCGGCCTGCGCGTGACCTTCGAGGGTCGGCTGCAGATCAGCGGGTCGCTCTACCCATCCCCCCAGACTGCGAAACTTCAACGGTGCTGCGCCACCATCGCCCGCATTGTTCAAGGCATTCATTCGCGTCACTCCCAGAATTGTCAGAAGCCTTTACCCGGCTCGGAGAAAGCCGGCATGCCCAGGAGTTCTTGCGGGTCGCGCATCTGGCCATCGATTTCCACCCACCCCAGCAGCGTCGAACTGGCACTCCAGCCCAGCAGGCGTTGCATTTCGCTCGGGAGCTGGCGAACACGTTCGACGGGAATGGACAGGAAGTGATTCTCTTCAAGGCGCAGGAAGGCCAGGTCGTAGGCCATCGTCAGGCCAGTACGAGGAGATGCCGTCGCGTTGGCGCCACCACCGTGATACACCGACCCGATCCACAGCAGCGCGGAACCAGCCTTCATTTGTGCAGCGACGGTTTCTTCCTGGGTCGGCATTCGTTCGTCATCCCATTGATGGCTACCGGGGATGACGCGCGTCGCACCGTTTTCCTCGGTGAAATCTGAAATGGCCAGCATCATTTGCAGCCTGGCCTCACGCCCATACTGCGGGTGCCGCCAGAGCGACGTGGCATCGTCACGGTGCAAGGGCTGGAGGCCTTGGCCCGGGCCAATCTGGATCGCCTGGGTGATGCTCAGTTGAATATCAGGCGCCATCTCGATGCGGTCGCTGCCCACCCAGACATGGGTAGGGGTTTGCAGGATCTGCCTGGCCGCGCCAAGGAACAGCGGGTGCAATGCCACCTCCACGGCGGTGTCGCTGCGCCCGATGATGCGGGCCACACGGCGGGTCTGGGTGCCTGCGAAGTAAGGATCGACACCACAAGGCGTGGCCTTCAGGTAGCTGTCCAGCTCTTCGGTAAGGGACTTCAGCGTTGCCGGCGAAACAAGGTCGGCAATGATGACGCCTCCGTCACGCCGGATGATGTCCACCACCTGCTCGATCGAGGCATCGCTGCTGACTGTGGAGAGCGCTCGTGTATCCATCTGCTTTCTACCTGTCTGGTTTTGTCATTGTTCTGTCCACCGAGGCCGGGCGACATGGGTGGTGAACTCATCATTACCGAACATGGTCACTTGATCAAGTCGTTTGATTTGAATTTTCCGTACTCTTCCGTGCCCATACGGAATGGGATTGCATCGACTCATGGATTGAGGCTTGACCTTGCGCTAGCATTCGTCACCGTCAACGCCGGACCAAGGGGCCGGCGGCAATACCGAAAAGGGAGAACGCTCAATGGCTCGGATTGGTGCTGAAGAGCGCAGGCAGGACTTTATCGAGGCCACCGTGAAGGTGATCGCGGAACATGGGGTGGCCAACGCCACAACCCGGCGAATCGCTGCGGCAGCAGATTCGCCGCTGGCATCGTTGCACTATGTCTTCCACACCAAGGACGAGCTGTTCTATGCGGTCTACGAGTCCTTGATCAACATGCCGCAACAATCGTTGCAACACGTGCCGACAGGCGCCACGGCGGCGGAATCGGTGGGGGAAATGTTGCGCCAGCTGGTCAACTGGTTCACCGCCCACCCGGAAATGGCCACCACGCAGTTCGAACTGTTTTGCTGGAACCTGCGCAACAATCCGGAGATGGCGACCAAGATCTATGCCGTTTCCCTCGAAGCGGCCCAACAGGCCATCGTGAAGGTCACCGACGGCGCACTGGACCAGGCAGCACTGACCACTATCAGCCGCTTGCTGATCAATCTGTTCGATGGCCTGATGCTCGCCTGGTCCGCCCACGGCGACCGTGCACGCCTGGAGGCCGAGACCGAGACCGCCTGCCAGGCAGTCAAGTTGCTGGTGGCCAGTTACTGAGGCCCTTGGTACGCGCGCCAATACCTCAGGAATAATTGGCCAGAAGCAGATGTGGGAGCGGGCTTGCCCCGCGAAGCGCCGCGCGGGCGGCGCTCGATCTCATAGCCGCTGAAAATGTGTTGCCGAGCACTTGGTGGCCTTTACTCGATCTCCCGACATGCTCCTAGCCCATCACCTTTAAAATCTTATGGGGAAATAGAATCTGAATGGCCGAAGCGCCAATCAGGGCTGCCATGCGCATGCCTTGAGAGATGTAGCGCCTATGAGATCGAGCGCCGCCCGCGCGGCGCTTCGCGGGGCAAGCCCGCTCCCACATCTGTTTCGGGCGAGTAAAGCCTGCGCCATTGGCGCGCGAGCGCCTTGAATGTCCGACGTCGGGTCGAGGCAATCGCTGGCAACAGGTACAAATCATCCTGAAATAGCAGTGGCGTGGTGCATTTTGCACCTTGCTCCACCCTTCCTGCGACTTTATTCTGAGTCAAATGATCAAGTCAAAAGATCAGTCTCTATAACACAACAATAGGAGGCGACATGTCCTCTCACACTGCTCTTCCGGTTGAGCCGCTCGATGTTCTGATCATGGGAGCCGGTGTGTCTGGCATCGGCGCGGCGGCCTACCTGCGACGCAATCAACCGAACAAGACCTTTGCCATTCTCGAGTCCCGCGAGCGCATGGGGGGTACCTGGGACCTGTTCCGATACCCCGGCATCCGCTCCGACTCGGACCTCTACACCTTCGGTTTCGACTTCAAGCCCTGGACCAAGGCCAAGTCCCTGGCGGATGCCGCGGATATTCTCGAGTACCTGGGCGAAGCCATCGACGAGCATGAGCTGGCCCCCTTCATTCAGTACCAGCAGAAAGTCATCTCGGCCAACTGGCAAAGCGACAAGGGCTTGTGGGCGGTGCGTATCGAGGATGGCCATACGACGCAGATCCGCACGGTCGAATGCCGCTGGTTGTTCAGTGCAGGCGGTTACTATCGCTATGACAGGGGCTTCAGCCCCCGCTTCGAGGGCAGCGAACAGTTCAAGGGCCAGATCATCCACCCGCAACACTGGCCGGAAGACCTCGACTACACCGGCAAGCGCGTCGTCGTCATTGGCAGTGGCGCAACTGCGGTAACCCTGATCCCGGCCATGGCCGACAAAGTCGCCAGCATCACCATGCTGCAGCGCACGCCGTCCTACATCATCAACCAGCCCGCCAACGATGGGGTTGCAGCGTTCCTGCGCAAGGTCCTGCCCGCGCAAACCGCCTACTCCCTGACTCGCTGGAAGAACGCCAAGATCACCCTGGCCTTCTGGGGCTTCTGCCAGCGCTTCCCCAAGCTTTCGAAAAAACTGCTGCTGTGGCTTACCCGCAAGGAGTTGCCGAAAGACTACCCGGTCGACGAGCATTTCAACCCGCCCTACAACCCTTGGGATCAGCGCCTGTGTTCGGTGCCCGAAGGCGATTTGTTCAAAGCCATCAGCGCGGGCAAAGCCGACATCGTCACCGATCATATCGAGCGGTTCACCGAGCACGGTGTATTGCTCAAATCAGGCAAGATGCTCAAGGCCGACATCATCGTCACCGCCACAGGGCTGAACGTACAGCTGTTCGGTGGCATCACCCTGCACAAGGACGGCAAACCGGTCGTGCTCAGCGAGACCCTGGCCTACAAAGGCATGATGCTCTCCGGCGTCCCCAATTTCGCGTTCGCGGTGGGCTACACCAACTCGTCCTGGACCTTGAAAGTCTGCCTGCTGTGCGACCACTTCTGCCGCTTGCTGGGCTTGATGGAGCGCGAAGGCTACAACGTTTGCGAGCCCAAGGCGCCGGAAGGCATCGAAACCCGCCCCTTGCTCGACTTTGGTGCCGGCTACGTGCAGCGCGCGTTGGCCAGCATGCCGCGCCAGGGCCCGCGAGAACCCTGGGTGATGTCGATGGATTACTTCCGCGACGTCAAACTGCTGCGCCGTGGCACGGTGGCAGACAAGTGCCTGAAGTTCACCGCAGTACCCAATGCGCCCTTGCACGCCAACGTCCAGTTGCAGCAGCAAGGTAGCCGCCGATGAGCACCGATCGCTTCTGCGAACTGCCGGGCGAGCGCAGGCTCTGCTATCGCAGCCATGGCCACGAAACCGCCCCGGCAGTCCTGCTCATCGTCGGCCTCGGGCTGCAACTGACCTACTGGCCGCAAGCGCTCATCGACGGCCTGGTCGAGCAAGGCTTGCGGGTCATCACGTTGGACAACCGTGACGCGGGCCGCTCGTTCTTCACGGATGTGGCGCCCCCCACGACCCTGCAGCAGTTCCTGCGCAAGCGCACGCCCGGCTATGACCTGGGTGACATGGCCAACGACGTGATCGGACTCATGGACGCCTTGCAACTGGAAACGGCACATGTGGTGGGGATGTCGATGGGCGGCATGATCGCCCAGACTCTCGCCGCGCGTTACCCCGAACGCGTCAGCACCCTGACCTCGATCTTCTCCACCACAGGTTCGCTGCGCGTCGGCCAGCCGGCGCTCAAAGCGCTGCTCCAGCTGCTGCGCCGCCCACCGCGCAACCAGCATGAAAGCGTACGCGACTACGTGGACATCATGGGGCTGATCGGTTCGCGGCTGGAGTGGAACGAGCCGGCCTTGCGTGACTACGCCACGCAGGCCTGGCCGCGAGGTGGCGGCGAGGCCAGCAACCTCGGCACCGCCAGGCAGATCGGCGCGATCATCAACTCCGGTGACCGTACCCAGGAGTTGCAGCGGATTCGTTGCCCCACGCTGGTCATTCATGGCGACAAAGACCTCATGGTCGCCACCAACGGCGGGTTTGCCACGGCGTCGGCGATTCGCGGCGCCAACCTGGTGCTGCTGCCCGGGATGGGGCATGACTTGCCGACGTGCCTATCGGGCACGCTGCTGTCCCTGCTGACGGGGCACATGCGATAGCACAGATTTTCTTTTAGGGGCCCGTCGCTTGGTCGCCCCTCTTTTTATTCCGCTGGAGCCTTTTAGCAACAGGTTTACGCAAGACCCAAAACAACAACATTCCGGCCTGTGCGTATCCGCCAGGCCCACATCACACGCCCGAGCCGTTAAACACGGCCAGGCGCGGATGCTCCTCCACTGCCCTTTCGACAATCACAACAATCGAGCAAGAGGTACGTATGGAATTCAAGTTTTTACTCCCCAGCAAAATCGTGATGGAACCCGGCCTGCGCGAGCGCACCGGTGAACACCTGCGGCAACTCGGCCTGGCCCGCGTGTTGATCGTGACCGATGCCGGGGTCAAGGCAGCAGGCCTGCTGGACAGCGTCTACGCCAGCCTGGACAAGGCCGGCATCGCCTTCGCGGAAGTGGCGGACATCAAGGCCAACCCGCGCAGTGAAGACATCAATCACACCGCGCAGCGCTATCGGGGCACGGGTATCGACGGCCTGCTGGCCGTGGGCGGCGGCAGCGCGATGGATGCGGCCAAGGCCATCAGCCTGCTGCTCACCCACGACGGCCGTATCGAGGACTACGAAGGGTCGTTCACGCTCACCCAGGCCATCCCGCCTATCGTCGCCATCCCTACCACGGCCGGCACCGGCAGCGAAGTGACCTGCTTCGCGGTGATCACCGACACCGCCCGCCACTTCAAGATGAACGTGCTGGACTACCGCATCGGCCCGGTCCTGGCGCTGCTCGATTCCCACATCACCGACACACTGCCGCCATCGATTGCTGCCGCCACCGGCATGGATGCCCTGACCCATGCCATCGAAGCCTACACCTGCCGAGTGGCGAACCCGATCAGCGACGGCCTGGCGCTGCATGCCATCCGCCTGATCAGCCAGCACCTCAAGGCGGCCGTGCAGGAGCCCGACAACCAGGCGGCCCGGGAGCAGATGCTGGTGGCCAGCCTGATTGCCGGCATGGCCTTCGGCAACGCCGACGTCGGCAGCGTGCATTGCATTTCCGAAGCCATCGGCGGTATGTACGACACGCCCCATGGCGTGGGTAACGCGATCTTCCTGCCCTTCGTGTTCGGCCACAACCGTGATGCCGATATCGTCCGCCATGCCCAGGTGGCCTATGCGCTGGGGATCGACCCCACGCTGTCGCCGGTCGACGCCGCCGAGGCCGCCGTCGGCCATCTGTTCCAGATGAGCAAGGACCTGGGCATCCCCAGCTTCGCCGAAGTCAAGGGTGTGCGCGAGGAAGACTTCCCGACCATTGCAGAAAAGTCCAAGCAGAACTTCTCGGACGCCAGCAATGCCAAGGCGATGTCCGTAGAGGCCTACCACGACATCATCACCACCGCTTACCACTTCGTCGCGTAAGAGGGCACCGCCATGAGTCAGTCAACCCCCGGCGCCTCGTTGAGGCGCACCCTGGGCCCGTTTTCCGTGCTGCTGTTCGGCCTGGCCTTTCTGGCCCCGCTGATCGTCTTCGGCACCTACGGCGTGATCACCCAGGCCAGCGGCAACACCACGGCCATGGCCTACCTGGTCGCAGCCACCGGCGTTGTGTTCACGGCCTTGAGCTATGGCCGACTGGTCAGGGTGTTCCCGGTGACAGGTTCGGCCTACACCTACACCCGCAAGATGCTCAATGCCAACCTCGGCTTCATGGTGGGCTGGGCAGCCCTGCTCGACTACTTCTTCATCCCGATGCTGATCTGGCTGCTCGGTGCCAGCTACCTCAACATGGCATTTCCAGAAGTGCCCCAGTGGGTGTGGATCACTGGCTTCATCGTCTCCACCTCGCTGCTCAATGTGCTCGGCATTCAGGTCGCCAACCGCTTCAACGTACTGTTGATGGTGGTGCAACTGGTCATCATCGTCGTGTTCATAGGGCTGTGCGTGCACTACATCATGGCGGCCAACGGCCCTGGCGGGCTGCTGTCGGCCAAGCCGTTCTTCAATCAGGACGTGCCCTTCGCCACCAGCATGGCCGGCGCCGCCATTGCTGCGTACTCGTTCCTGGGCTTTGACGCGCTGTCCACGCTGAGCGAGGAAACCCGCGACCCTGGCCGCACGCTGCCGCGCGCCATCCTGCTGGTTGCGTTGATCGGCGGTTCAGTCTACGTCGGCTCCTCGTACTTCATGTACCTGGCGCACCCTTCCCCCACGTTCGAGCTTGTGGACGGGGCGGCCTTCGAGATTGCCCGGATGATCGGCGGCGACCTGTTCTTCGCCGTGGTCCTGGCCGGGATCATCGTCGCCCACTTCGCTGCGGGGATGTCATTCCAGGCCAGCGTGGGCCGGCTGCTCTACGCCCTTGGCCGGGACAACCAGCTGCCCCGGCGCTTGTTCGGCGCGCTGCACCCTCGCTACAAGACCCCGGCCTTCAACATCCTGCTGTGCGGTGTTTTCGGCACCGCCGGGTTTGGCCTGACGATCGCAACCGCGACTTCCCTGGTCAACTTCGGCGCCTTTCTCGCCTTCACCGCCGTCAACCTGTGCGCGTTGCGCCTTACCTTCGATGCGCGCGTCAAGGATGGCGCCGGGCTGTTGCGCGGGGTGCTCTTCCCGCTCATCGGCCTGGTCACGGCCGGGTGGATGCTGGTCAGCCTGGATAAAGACGCCCTGATCATGGGCAGTTGCTGGCTCGGCCTTGGGCTGATCTACCTCGCCTGCCGGACCAGCCTGTTCCGCAACCCGGTCCCCGACGCCCTGGTTTAGCGCCCCGCCTTTCCATCGAACGCTCTGACGACAATCCCAAGGCAGGCC
Source organism: Pseudomonas sp. NPDC089392 (assembly GCF_044749595.1). NCBI lineage: Bacteria > Pseudomonadati > Pseudomonadota > Gammaproteobacteria > Pseudomonadales > Pseudomonadaceae > Pseudomonas > Pseudomonas sp. NPDC089392. The sequence goes on along the minus strand of NZ_JBIVIF010000008.1, from coordinate 67,665 downwards.
ACAGGCCTTGCCGTTCAAAGACGAGAATCGACATGCAAACAAAGCTCCTGATCAATGGCGCCCTGGTGGCCGGCGAAGGCGACGACCTAGCCGTGTACAACCCGTCCCTGGGCAGCGTCCTGGTACACACCAACGAGGCCAGCCGCGCCCAGGTGCATGCCGCGGTGCAAAGCGCGGATGCGGCCTTCGAAGCCTGGTCGCAAACACCGCCCAAGGACCGTGCGGCACTGCTACTCACCCTCGCCGACCGCATCGACGCACAGGCCGCGGCGTTCGCACGCCTGGAGGCGGACAACTGCGGCAAACCGTTCACGGCCGTGCTGCAGGACGAACTGCCCGCCGTCTCGGACGTGTTCCGCTTCTTCGCGGGCGCCGTTCGCTGCCTGCAAGGCTCGGCAGCCGGCGAGTACATCCCGGGGCACACCTCGATGATCCGCCGCGACGCGGTCGGTGTCGTCGCCTCCATCGCGCCGTGGAACTACCCGCTGCTGATGGCGGCGTGGAAGCTCGGCCCGGCCTTGGCCGGCGGCAACACCGTGGTCCTGAAGCCCTCCGAGCACACCCCGATGAGCACCTTGAAGCTGGGGGAGCTGCTCGCCGATATCTTCCCCGCAGGCGTGGTCAACATCGTCCATGGGCGCGGCGCCACGGTGGGTGAGCCGCTGACCAGTCATGCGCTGGTGCGCATGGTGTCGCTGACCGGTTCGGTACGTACCGGAAGCCGCATCATCGAAGGCACGGCCGACAGCGTGAAACGCATGCATATGGAGCTGGGGGGCAAAGCCCCCGTGCTGATCTTCGACGATGCCGACATCGACGCCGCCGTCGAGGGCATTCGCGCCTTCGGCTTCTACAACGCCGGCCAGGACTGTACTGCCGCGTGTCGCCTCTATGTGCAGAAGGCGGTCTATCCGGAGTTCGTTCGCAAGCTTGGCGAGGCCGTGTCCAGCATCAAATGCGGGTTGCAGGATGACCCGGCAACCGAAATGGGCCCGCTGATCACCCAAGAGCATCTGCAGCGTGTCGAGGGCTTCGTGAACCGGGCCAGGGAGCTGCCTCATATAGAGGTCGTGACAGGCGGCAAGCGCGCAGCAAGTGCCGGGTTCTTCTTCGAGCCCACGGTCCTGGCCGGCACCCGGCAGGAAGACGAGGTGGTGTGCCGTGAAATCTTCGGCCCGGTGGTAACGGTCTCGCCCTTCGAGGATGAGGCCCAGGTGCTGGCCTGGGCCAATGAATCGGACTACGGCCTGGCCTCTTCGGTGTGGACCGCCGACGTGGGGCGGGCACATCGCCTGGCCGCCCGCCTGCAGTACGGCTGCACCTGGGTCAACACGCACTTCATGCTGGTGAGCGAGATGCCCCATGGCGGCGTGAAGATGTCGGGGTACGGCAAGGACCTGTCCATGTACGGCCTGGAAGACTACACCGTGGTCCGCCACGTGATGTTCAAGCACTGACCGCCCCACGACACCCCATCATTGCAAGAGGTTATGCATGAACAACATCGAAACGTTCGATAGGCTCGAGTCCAACGTGCGGATGTACTGCCGCGACTTGCCGCTGGTGTTCGATACCGCTCAGGGCAGCAAGATCCGCGGCGAAGATGGCCGCGAGTACCTGGACTTCTTCGCCGGCGCCGGCGCCCTGAACTATGGCCACAACGACCCGCGCATGCGCGATGCGTTGATCGCCTACCTGTCGACCAACGGCGTGACCCATGCCCTCGACCTGCACACCACCACCAAGCGCCAGTTCCTGGAGTCGATCGAGCGTGACCTGTTCAAGCCACGCGGCTGGGACTACAAGGTACAGTTCACCGGCCCGACCGGCGCCGACGCCGTCGAGGCAGCATTGAAGCTGGCGCGCAAGGCGACGGGGCGCACCAAGGTCGTCTCCTTCTACGGGGCTTACCACGGCATGACGGCCGGCGCGCTGGCCGTCACCGGCAACCGCACCCGCCGAGGCCCCGGGCTGTCCAACGACGTGGTGTTCGTGCCGTACGAAAACAGCCCTTACGGTGAGTTCGACAGCATCGGCTTCCTCGAGCGCATGGCCAACGACCAGGGCAGCGGATCGGAACTGCCAGCTGCAGTGATCGTGGAGTCGGTGCAGATCCAGGCCGGTGTCTACCCGGCCTCCAACCTGTGGTTGCAGCGTTTGCGCCAATGGACCCGCGATCACGGGGTGGTGCTCATCTGCGACGAGATCCAGGCTGGCTGTGGCCGCACGGGCGACTTCTTCGGTTTCGAGCGCTCCGGGATCGTGCCGGACCTGATCACCTGCGCGAAATCCATCGGCGGCTTCGGCCTGCCGATGGCGATCGTGTTGATCCGCGCCGGGCTGGATGTGTGGCAGCCGGGCGATCACATCGGCACGTTCCGTGGCAACCAGCTGGCCTTCCTGACCGCGCAGATCGCGCTCGGCTATTGGCGCGACGAGCAGTTCCTGAAGCTGCTGACCGACAACAGCGCGGCCATGACACGAGCGGTTGCCGGTTTCGCAGAGATTCCGGGCGTCGCCTCCGCTCGCTCGCGCGGCATGATCGCCGGCATCGATTTCGGCCGCGGCAACGTGGCCTTGGCCAAGGATGCCCAGCAGCGCGTGCTGCAAGCGGGCGTGCTGGTCGACCGCTGTGGCCCTAACGGCGAAATCATCAAGCTGATGCCACCGGTGAACACCCCGACCGACCAACTGGAAGAAGGCCTGAAAGCCTTTAGTGAATCGGTCGCGGCAGCGCTGCGCCAGTAAATGCATGGGCCTGCTGTGCGGCCTGTATCGATGCAGGTGCCGCACGCAGGCCCATCGCATGCAGTCGACAACCCATCCGTGGTAGGAAATCACGCCAATGAGCAACGTCACTTCAACCGTTCAGAATGACCTGGCTTCATTCATTCATCCCAATACCAACCTTGCGCTGCACCAGGAAGTCGGGCCACTCGTGATCGCCAGAGGTGAGGGCGTGCGGGTCTTCGACGAGCAAGGCAATGCCTACATCGAAGCCATGTCAGGCCTGTGGAGCGCGGCATTGGGCTTCAGTGAACAGCGCCTGGTCGATGCTGCCGTCGAGCAGTTCAAGCAACTGCCCTACTACCACAGCTTCAGCCACAAGACCAATGCGCCGGCGGCGGCGCTCGCCGCCAAGCTGGCCGAACTTGCGCCTGGCGATCTGAACCATGTGTTCTTCACCAACTCAGGTTCCGAGGCCAATGATTCGGTGGTGAAAATGGTGTGGTACGTGAACAACGCACTGGGCCGGCTTGCCAAAAAGAAATTCATCTCTCGACAACAGGCCTATCACGGCGCCACCGTCGCCGCAGCAAGCCTGACCGGCATCCCATCGATGCACTGTGACTTCGATTTGCCAGCCATCCCGGTTCATCACCTGACCTGCCCGAACTTCTACCGATTTGCTCGGCCAGGAGAATCGCAAGAGGCCTTTACGGTCCGTCTGGCGAACGAACTGGAACGCTACATCCTTGCCGAAGGGCCGGAAACCATCGCTGCCTTCATCGGCGAGCCGGTGATCGCGGCAGGCGGCGTGATCCCCCCTCCCACAGGCTACTGGGCGGCGATCCAGGCGGTGTGCAAACGCTACGACATCCTCGTGGTGATCGACGAAATCATCACCGGCTTTGGCAGGCTGGGTACGATGTTCGGCTCTCAGTTGTACGGCATCCAGCCCGACATCATGGTGCTCTCCAAGCAGCTCACCTCCTCCTACCAGCCGCTGGCGGCCGTGGTGGTGTCCGATTCCATCAATGATCTGCTGGTGACCCAGAGCCAGCGCCTGGGGGCATTCGCCCATGGTCTGACCTGCACGGGCCACCCCGTTGCCACCGCGGTTGCGCTGGAAAACATCCGCATCATCGAGGAGCGCGACCTGATTGGCCATGTCCAGCGCCTGGCCCCCGCGTTCCAGCGCCGGCTACGCGCGTTCGAAGACCACCCGTTGGTCGGCAACGTCCGAGGCGTCGGGCTGATAGGCGGGATCGAACTGGTTGCCGACAAGGCCACCCGCCAACCGTTCGCCCGGCCAGGGACGTTGGGCGGCTACGTGTTCAAACAGGCTCACAAGCATGGGCTGATCATTCGCGCCATCTACGACACGATCGCCTTCTGTCCTCCGTTGATTACCACCCAGGACGATATCGAGGCGATCTTCAGCGCCTTCGAACGGACGCTGGCTGACGCGACGGACTGGGCGCGCTCATAGCACCTGCTGTGAGCAACGGCTGCATCTGATGGCAACTCACGTAAAACAACAATCATGAGGGTTTGACCGTGCGTGTACACAGTGATGAAAGCTTCGAATTCGACGTTTCCGTGATCGGGCTCGGTGCCATGGGAACCATCATGGCCCAAGCGTTACTCAAGCAAGGCAAGCGCGTCGCTATCTGGAACCGATCACCCGGCAAGGCCGCAGCACTCGTCGCCGCTGGCGCTCACCTGTGCGACAGCGTCAAAGCCGCGCTGAGCGCAAGCCCGGCCACGATCTTCGTGCTCCTGGACAACAACGCGACCCACGAGGTCCTCGGGATGCCGGGTGTGGCGCGTGCACTCGCGCATCGTACGATCGTCGATTACACGACCAACGCCCAAGACGAAGGCCTGGCGCTTCAGGGCCTGGTCAATCAGGCGGGCGGCCATTACGTCAAAGGGATGATCGTGGCCTACCCCCGCAACGTCGGCCACCGCGAAAGCCACAGCATTCATACCGGCGATCGTGAAGCCTTCGAGCAGCATCGGGCGCTGCTTGAGGGGCTCGCCGGCCATACGGTGTTCCTTCCCTGGGACGAAGCATTGGCCTTTGCGACCGTCCTTCACGCGCATGCGTTTGCCGCGATGGTGACTTTCTTCGAGGCCGTGGGTGCCGGCGATCGTTTTGGCCTGCCTGTTTCGAAGACGGCAAGGCTCCTGCTCGACACATCACGTTTTTTCGTCGCTGACGCACTTGAGGAAGCCGTACACCGGCTCGAAACGCAAGATTTCGAGGGCGACCAGGCGAGGCTCGATGTGCATGCGGACGCCTTCGCGCACATTGCCCAATCCCTGCACGCACAAGGCGTCTGGGCCCCGGTCTTCGATGCGGTGTGCCAGGTCGTGCAGCGTGCGGCCGCAATGGGCTACGGCGACCAGGACATCGCAGCCACGACCAAGTCATTCGCCCGCGAGCAAGCGCCAGGGCAATAACCGTGCTTTCTCGGATTGAACCCGAAGACAACAACTAAAAAAAACGCTGGAGGATCCTATGCACCGGTTTGGTTTTCTACTTGCCGTGTTGACGCTGGCCATTTTCCTGAGTGCCCTTCTTGCCCCTCGGCCGTCCCTCGTCAACCGGGGGACGGCGCAGCACATGGGGCATCCGATTACCAGCATCGGGGAGATTTTCAGAGGTTACTAGCGAGGTATCACACGGCCGCTGGCACTCCTCCGCTTGCGGCCGCGGGTAACTCAATGATCGACGGCACCGCTGGCACCAAGGCCGGTCTGGCCACGGACGAACTGGTCGGCGAAGGCCGCCCTTTCGGCCTTGGCCCGCGCAGTGCGGTCCATCCGGGAAACTACATACGCCACCAAAAACGCCAGCGGCATGGAGAACAGCGCAGGCTGGGTATAGGGGAACAGCGGTTCGGCAAAGTGCAACACATCCACCCACACCAGCTTGGAAAACACCACGAAGCCCATGGCACTGAGCAACCCGACGTAGCCAGCGGCCAATGCGCCGCGGGTGGTCAGCCCCGACCAGAACATCGACAGGAACAGCACCGGGAAGTTGGCCGAAGCGGCAATACCAAAGGCCAGCGCAACCATGAAAGCCACGTTGATATTTTCGAACAGGATGCCCAAGGCCATGGCCACCAACCCAAGGCTCAGGGTAGCCAACTTGGTCACCCGCAGCTCCTGCGCCTCGCTGGCCGCGCCTTTCATGATCACCCGCGCATACAGGTCATGGGCGATGGCGGACGCCCCGGCCAGGGCCAGGCCTGAAACCACAGCCAGGATGGTGGCGAAGGTCACTGCAGACAAGAAACCCAGCAGCAGGTTGCCGCCGACTGCCTGGGCCAGGTGCATGACTACCATATTGCCCCCGCCCAGCAGCTTGCCACCCACCTCACCGCCCTCGAAGAACTGCGGCTGCTGACTGACGATCACGATCGACGCCAGGCCCAGCAGGAAAATGACATTGAAGAAGTAGCCGATGAACCCGGTGGCATAGAGCACCGACTTGCGCGCCTCCCGGGCATCGCTGACGGTGAAGAAGCGCATCAGGATATGCGGCAGCCCGGCGGTGCCGAATACCAGCCCCAGGCTCAGCGACAGCGCGGTCAACGGGTCGGCCAGCAGGCTGCCGGGCGCCAGCAGGCGTTCGCCCAGGGCATGGGTGTCCATGGCCTTGCTCACCAGCGCGTCATAGCTGAAGTCGAACTCGCGCATCGCCAGGAACAGCACCAGCGAGCCGCCGACCAGCAGCAGGAACGCCTTGATGATCTGCACCCAGGTAGTCGCCACCATGCCGCCGAAGGTCACATACAGCATCATCAGCGCACCGACGATGACCACCGCGATGTGGTAGTCCAGGCCGAACAGCAACCTGATCAACTGCCCGGCCCCGACCATCTGCGCCACCAGGTAGAAACACACCACAGTCAGCGAGCCGATGGCGGCCATGGTGCGCACCTTGCCTTGCTCGAGGCGGTACGAGGTGATATCGGCAAAGGTGAAGCGGCCCAGGTTGCGCAGCCGCTCGGTCATCAACAGCAGCAACACCGGCCAGCCCGCGAAGAAAGCGATGAGGTAGATGTAGCCATCCATACCGGAGGTGTAGATGAGCGCGGTGATCCCCAACAGCGTCGAGGCGGACATGTAGTCACCGGCCAGCGCCAGGCCGTTCTGCCAGCCCTGGATGCCGCCACCCGCGCTGTAGAAGTCCGCCGTCGAGCGTGTGCGACGCGCCGCCCACCAGGTGATGCACAAGGTGAAAAGCACGAACACCATGAACATGCCGATGGCATGCAGGTTGAGCGGCTGACGCTGACCAGCGTCGAGCGAAGGCGAAGCCAGCAGCAGGCCCGAGTGCAGCAGCAGGGCCAGAGGCACGAGTTTTTTCATGCGCCCTGCTCCTCTTCCAGCCCGCTGAGCAGCGCCTGGGTCAGGCTATCGAACTCGCCATTGGCCCGGTACACGTAGAACGCCGACAACGCACAGAAGAACACGAACAGGAAGGCGCCGGCAGCCACGCCCACGGTCATGTTCGACCCTTGGGCCAGGCGCCTGGCAATCAGTTCGGGCCAAAACGATACCAACTCGATGTAGCCATAGAACGTGGCCAGAATCAGCACGAACAGGCTCAGGGTGAAACGGTTTCTGCGCGCCACCAGTTGCTGGAACCGGGCATTGGCGCGAACACGCGCGTATAACAGGCTGGACATGGGACACCTCGGTCAAAGTCGTTGTTGTTATGGGTGTACAGGCGTTGCACTCGATCAATGCTCGGCGTCGGCGATCTGCGCCTCCTGTTGCCGGGCCCACTCACGCAGGACGAACTTCTGTATTTTGCCAGTGGCGGTCTTAGGCAGGTCCACGAGTGACACATGTCGCGGCGCCTTGAAGTGCGCCAGACGCTCACGGCACCAGCGGATCAGGTCGTCCCCGCTGGCCAGTGCATCAGCGCGCAGCGTGACGAAAGCGTGAGGTGTCTCGCCCCAGCGCGAATCCGGACGCGCCACCACCGCAGCCTCGACCACCTCGGGGTGCTGGTAGAGCACTTCTTCTATTTCCAGCGAACTGATGTTCTCGCCGCCAGAAATGATGATGTCCTTGGCCCGGTCCTTGATTTCCACATAGCCGTCCGGGTGCAGCACGGCCAGGTCGCCCGTGTGCAGCCAGCCGTTGGCCAACGCGGCACGGGTAGCCTCTGGGTTGTGCAGGTAGCCTTTCATCACAGTGTTGCCCCGCACCACCAGTTCGCCAAGGGTAAGGCCGTCGGCCGGGACCGGGCGGCCGGTGTCGGTATCCAGCACCGTGGCCTCTTCAAGCATCGGGTGGGCGACGCCCTGGCGGCTCATGAACTGGGCCCGGGCCTCCAGCGGCAACTCGTCGACACCCGGCTGCCACAGGCACAGGGTGCTGGGGCCGTAGCTTTCGGTCATGCCGTAGGCGTGGGTGATGCTGAAGCCGCGTGCCTCCATCGCGGCGATCACCGCGCTGGGTGGGGCGGCGCCGCCGGTGATCACCGACACCGGCCCGCGCGGCGCGCCGGCGTGCTCGGCATGGATCAACATCGACATCACCACCGGCGCGGCGCTCAAATGGGTCACGCCATGCACGGCGATCGCGGTGTGGATAGCTTCGGGCTGGACCTTGCGCAGGCACACATGGGTGCCACCGGACAGGGTCACCGCCCAGGTGTGACTCCAGCCGTTGCAGTGGAACATCGGCAAGGTCCACAGGTAGACGCTGCGCGGCCCCAGCTGGAAGATCAGCGCCCCGGCGCAGGCGTTGAGGTAGGCGCCGCGGTGATGCAGCACCACACCCTTGGGGTCGCCGGTGGTGCCAGAGGTGTAGTTGACGGCGATCGACTGCCACTCGTTCTGCGGCGCACTCAGCGGCCGCCCAGGGTCGCCCTGGGCCAGAAACGCCTCATAGTCCAGGTCGTGGGCCAGGTCGGCGCGGTCAGCCTGCTCATCGTCGATACCTACCAGCAAGGGTGGCGATTCGAGCATGGCCAGTGCCTGATGAACGACCCCGCCGAACTCGCGATCGCAGATCAGTACCTTGGCTGCGCAATGACGCAGGATGAAGGCGATGCTGCGCGCCTCCAGGCGGATATTGATGCACACCAGCACGGCGTCCGCACCGGGCACGCCATAGTGCGCTTCGAGCATTTCAGGGATGTTCGGCGCCAGTATCGCCACCCGTTCGCCCGGCTGCACGCCGACCCGCTCCAGCGCACTGGCCAGGGCGCGGCTGCGCTGGTGCAGCAACTGGTAGCTGTAGCGCCGCTCGCCATAGACCACGGCATCACGCTGCGGGTACACCAGGGCGGCGCGTTTGAGGAACGACAAGGGTGAAAGGGGCACATGGTTGGCTTCGTTAGGGGCAAGCTCATGCTCGAAGGTTGGGTGAATCATCACTGACACCCCATCGACAGGTTATCCAGGCATTGAAGGTACATACACATCTCCCGCTTATTGTTGTTCTCGCCTCAGGCTTGGGTCCGCGTCAGATCACAGGCTGCTGCACAGATGCCCGCCATCGACCACGATCTCGGTGCCGCTCATAGCCCGCCCGGCATCGCTGGCCAGCAACAGCAAGGCGCCATCCAGGTCCTGCGGCTGGCTGAAGCGCCGGCTGGGGATACGCAAGCGCAGCTTGTCCCCGGCCTCGCCGGCCAGGAAGGCATCGTTGAGCTCGGTCATCACGTAGCCCGGCGCCAGGGCGTTCACCCGGATGCCATGGCGCGCCAGTTCCAGGGCCATGGCGCGGGTCAGGTGGGCAAGCCCGGCCTTGGCCGCCAGATAGGGGCCAACGGCGCCGGCCACGCGGCTGGCGAGGATCGAAGTCACATTGATCAGGCTGCCGCCCTGCCCCGCGGCGACCATCCGCCGGGCGCACTCCTGGGCCACAGCCCAGGCGCCCTTGAGGTTGGTGTCGAGCACCCGGTCCCAGCTCTGGTCGTCGCAGGCCAGTAGCGGCTGGCTGTCGCTCACCCCGGCATTGTTGACCAGCACATCCAGCGGGCCGGCGGCGTCGAGCACCCGGCACACATCGTCACGGCAGGTCACATCCAGGGCCAGAGCCCGCGCGCGACCACCGGCCAGCTCAATGGACTCGACCAGGCTCTGCAGCGGCGCCAGGCGCCTGGCCGTCACCACCACCTCGGCACCGGCCGCCGCCAGTGTAGTGGCGAAATGTCGGCCAAGGCCGCTGGAGGCGCCGGTCACCAAGGCGCGGCGCCCATCAAGGGCGAACAGTCGGGCAACAGTCGGCTGCATCAGTGGGCTCCCGGGCGCTGGTCGAGGAGCTTCTTCGCCAGGCTCATGCGGTGTACTTCGCTCGGGCCGTCGTAGATGCGGAACGGGCGAATGTCGCGGAAGATCCGCTCCACCACGGTCTCCCCGGTGACCCCGCGCCCGCCCAGCACCTGCACGCAACGGTCGACCACCCGCCACAGCGCCTCTGCGCTGATCACCTTGGCCATGCTCGAATCGACATTGGCGCGTTGGCCCTGGTCGAGCACCCAGGCGCAGTGCCAGACCGCCAGGCGCACCACATGCAGGTCCATCATGTTGTCGGCCAGCATGAAGCCTACGCCCTGATGCTCACCCAACGGCTTGCCGAACGCATCGCGGGTGCGTGCGTAGTCACAGGCGATGTCATGGGCCCGTCGCGCAGCGCCGAGCCAGCGCATGCAGTGGGTCAGGCGCGCCGGTGCCAGGCGCACCTGGGCATAGCGGAAGCCTCTGCCGATCTCGCCCAGCACATCGCTGGCCGGTACCCGAAGGTTGTCGAAGCGCAGTTGCCCGTGGCCGCCGGTGAAGCAGCTGTCCAGCGTATCCAGCTGACGCTCGTGGATGATCCCTTCACGCTGCATGTCGGTAAGGAACATGGTCGCCGAGCCATCCTCCATGCGCGCCATGATGATGGCGAACCCGGCGCCGTCGGCCCCGGTGATCAACCATTTGCGGCCGTTGATCAGGTAGTCGTCGCCATCGCGGGTGGCGGTAGTACGCAGCATCGATGGATCAGACCCCGAGCCCGGCGCCGGTTCGGTCATGGCGAAGCACGAACGCACGTGCCCCTGGACCAAAGGCCGTAGCCAGCGGTCCTTCTGCGCTTCGGTGGCCACCACGTCCATCAGGTGGATGTTGCCTTCGTCCGGGGCATGGATATTCAGCGCCACCGGGCCCAGAGGCGAGTAGCCGGCCTCTTCGAAAACGATCGCCTTGGCGGCATGGCTCAGGCCCAGCCCACCCATTTCGCGGCTGGCGTGGGGCGTCAGCAGGCCTGCGGCCTGGGCGCGGGCCTGCAGGTCCCGACGCAGGGCGTCGCTGGGGCCATGGCCATCCTGGCGTGGGTCGTTTTCGAACGGGATGACCTGTTCGGCAATGAAAGTGCGGGTTCTGGCCTGCAGTTCGAGCAGTTCGTCTGGGAGGGTGAAGTTCATGATTGTCCTTGTTCGTGCTTGTCGGTCTTGAAACAGGGGCTCGCCGCGCTCAGCGCACGGCCTTGGGGTTACTGATCGCCAGCCGGTCGAGGGTCACCTGGCGCAGCGTCTCGACCAGGGTGCGAGCGCTGTGCGGGGTGTCGTGGCGACCTTGCCTAATCGCCCGTGCCAGCTGGCCGCGGGCATTCTGCAATGACGGGGCGGGCGCATCGATCAGCGCGGCCAGGCGCGTCTGTTCCTGAAGGCTGACGACGGCGTCCAGGCGGTTTTCCCGAGCGGCGATGGCCATGGCGTTGGCGATCATCAACGTCGGGTAGCGCAGCTCGCCGGGCAGTGCCGGCAGTACCTGCTCGAGCAAGGTCTGGCGGGCGATTTCGAGTAGTTCATGGGCGTGCGGCTGGGTCATGGCGCATCGGCTCCGGTCATGTTCAGGATGTCGAGTTCAAGCTCGGGCAGCAGGCGCGCGGTCAGAGCCAGCTCCAGGGAAGGTTCTTCGCCGGACAGGTGGCGCTGCCCCTGCTGCAGCGCGATCACCGCCCAGCGCAGGGTCGCCATGACCTGCCAGTAGTGCAGTTGGCGGGGCTCGATCCACAGTGGCGATACCTGGTGGTAGCCACGCAGGAAATCCGCCAGCTGGCCGATGCCGCCGGCTTCCAGGTCAGGGCGGGTGAAACGCCAGCAGGGGGCGGTGAACCAGCCCAGGTCCTCGCAAGGGTCGCCCCAGCCGGTGAACTCCCAGTCCAGTACCGCCTCCAGCCCCTGCTCGCTGGCCAGGTAGTTGCCCGTGCGGTAGTCGCGGTGCAGCAGACACAGACGGCTGTCGCGCGGGGCATGAAGCTCGCACCAGCGCAGGCCCCACTCCAGTGCCGGGTAGGCATCGTCAAGGGTGTCGAGGTAACGACGATAGGCATCGACGGTGGCCAGGGCCGGCGAATGCTGCGGCACGGGCAGGAAGTCCAGCGCCGCACTCGGCGGGCGGATCTGATGCAGGCGCGCCAGGTTGGCGCCGAGCTGCTCTGCCAGCCGGGCCTGGCCCTGGGCGCCCGCCCCTGCGCTGAGCAGCCGCCCGGCTGCGACACCCGGCACGTACTCCATCAGGAAGAACACCCGCCCGTGGACCTGCATATCGCGACATAGCCAGAGCGGGCGCGGCACTTTCACCCCGGCCTGGCGGGCCACCTGCAACACGGCGAACTCCTGGGCGCGGTCGAGGCTGGCCGGCAGCGCGGACAGCGCGTCGCTGCGCAACACCCAACGCCGGGCACCGGCCCAGGGGCCGCCCTCGATCAGTAGTTCGAGCAGCCAGTTTTCCTGGATGGCACCGCCGCTCAGGCGCTTGCGGGCTTGCATGTCAACGCGCGTTGCCGTTGCCTGCTCACGGATGAAGTCGACAAGGCGCTGCTCATCGGTCGCGACCGCGAGTGTGTCGCCTGCCGGACAAATCGTAGAGGAACTGCTCATGAATCAATCGTCCTGCCTTCGGTTTCAAGTGGGCAGGTCAGCTAGAGCAACACCTGGGCCAACTTTGCCCGGGTCACCTGCAGCCCCCGTCGAACCTGGCCTGCAGCGACTTATGGGAAAAACTGACGAGACGCCATATTTCACATATGAAACAAAGTAGTTCACCATGGAAACACTTCAATTCTGAACAGGCGCCGCCATGCACTCCCCCACCTCCCAGGTCGTCGTGCTGATCAGCCACCTGCAGCGCCCCCGGCAACGCAGCCGCCTCGCCCATATGGTGGCCGCGCTCGCCGCGGACTACCCCGACACCCACATCGAAGTGCTCGACACTTCGGTTACCGAGGCACTGCAAGTCGCCCGCGAGCTGGAGTTGCGCGGCGAAGCCGACGTGTTCATCTGCGCCGGGGCCACTGCCGCCTACCTGCGCAAGCACCTGGCGCTACCGGTACTGACGATGCGCGTGGGCGGCGATGACCTGCTGCGGGCGCTGGGGCAGGCGCGCGAGCATGCCTCGCAAGTGGCCTTGCTCAGCTACAACCGCATCGACCAGGGCCTTCAGGCCATGGCCGCACTGTTCACGGTGCAGGTTCACCAGGCCGCCTACACCTCCCTGGAAGAAGCTCGCCAAGAGGTCGAACAGGCCGCGCGGCTGGGATGTGGCAGCATCATCGGTTCCTCGACGGTGGTGGAGCTGGCGGAACAGGCAGGCCTGCACGGCGTGCTGTCACTGAGCGAGGACACGGTGCGCAAGGCGCTCGAAGAGGCCTTGGGCATTCTCGACAGCCAACGTATCGAGATCGCCAAGCGCCGGCACTTGAACGCCGTGCTGCAACACATCCCCACCGGCGTGGCGGCGGTCGACAACCAGGGCGTGGTGCAATCGCTGAATCCGGCCCTGGCCCATCTGCTGGATTTGCCCCTCAGCGCGGCGCTGGGCCGTCCGTTGCAGCAGCTGTGCCCTGAACTGGACCTGGAGCAGGCGTTTGCGGAGGGTAGCGAAGAAAACCGGGTGATCCGGCTCGATTCACATGCAGTGGTCAGCAACCTGCTGCCGATCCTCGAGAACGGCCAGCGCACCGGCCTGGTCCTGACCTGCCAGGACACCACCGCCGTGCAGCGCGCGGACCAACGCATCCGCTCCACCCGCCGCCCCGGCGCCTTTACCGCCCGCTATCGGCTTGAGCAGCTCGACGGTAAAAGCCGGGCCAACCGCGAAATGCTGCAGCTGGCCAGGCGTTTCGCCACCAGCCAGTCAACTATCCTGATCACCGGTGAAAGCGGTACCGGCAAAGAGTTGCTGGCCCAGGGCATCCATAACGAGAGCCCGCGCCGGCAAGGCCCCTTCGTCGCCATCAACTGCGCGGCGTTCCCGGAGTCGCTGCTGGAAAGCGAACTGTTCGGTTATGAGGAAGGCGCCTTCAGCGGCTCGCGCAAGGGCGGCAAGCCCGGCCTGTTCGAAGTGGCTCACCGTGGCACGCTGTTCCTCGACGAGATAGGCGACATGCCCGTGTCACTGCAGACGCGCTTGTTGCGGGTACTGCAGGAGCGCGAGGTCCTGCGCCTGGGCGGCACCGAGCCGATCGCGATCGATGTACGCATCATCGCCGCCACCCATCAGGATCTAAGTGCTGCGATACAAGATGGCGATTTTCGTACCGACCTGTATTACCGGCTCAACATCCTGCGCCTACAGACCACGCCCTTGCGCGAGCGCCCCGAGGATATTGCCCTGATCTGTAGAGGCATCAGCCAGCGCCTGCTGGTCCAGGGTCAGCCGCCCGGCGCGGCGGAGGTGCCAAGCGCCCTGCTGCCTTATTTGGCGCGTTATGGGTGGCCAGGCAATGTGCGTGAGCTGGAGAACGTGATCGAGCGGGCGATGCTCTCGGCCTGCGAGCTGCTGGGGGAGCACGGCGTGGACGAACAGTATCTGGCGCGGGTGCTGCCCGAGCTGTGCGAAAGTGTCGCGCCAACCAGCCGTGCCAGGCCCTCCCAGGAGTCGGACCTGCACAGCATAGGCAAGGCCGCCCAGCTGCGGCATGTGCAGGAAACCCTGGATAACTGCCGGGGCAATCTCGATGAAGCGGCGCGGCAGTTGGGAATCAGTCGGACCACTTTATGGCGAAGGCTCAGGTCAGTGCGGTGAATCAGGTACTTAGCCAACCAACGGCCAATTACCGATTAAGTATCGTTCCGCGTCGACGGAAGACGTTAGTCACGAACGCTCCAGTACAACCGGCTGCCGCGTCTGCTTTGGCACATAACATTGCTGCGGTAGAGGACTGTCCATCTATGTTGCGACCATCAAAAGCTCAATCTGAGCTTTTCCATAATCCGCCTACCTGTTACATCACTTGAGCGATTCGCGGCCTTTAGCGCCTGCCGTAGACAACTCACCAGACAACGCGCGGCCGGGTCCAGAGTCTGGTCACGCAACTGGATCACGCTAATGTCGCCCTCATCCAAGGACTCCTCAAGTTCCAACGCTTTCGCCTTGCTGCGCAAGGGCTCACACAGAAGCATTGGTTCAGGCGAAAACCCAAGCATTCCACCGTCGATGATCAGGCTACTCAGCATAGCGCTGGATTGAGCGCAGACGATTCGTCCTGGCTCAATGGTCAATCCATGACGCCCGAAAAGTTGATGCATCAACGCTTGTTGCCCAGCTTGGGTAAAGTTCATCACCCAGTCCTGCCCGAGTAACTGTCCCAGCGACCGAGCACCAAGCATAGGGTGATCGATACGTGCCAACACCCGCATGGGGTAGTGGGCCAAAACCTCATGGCTGAACTCCTGGGTCGACAGCCCGCCGGCAGGCCCTAGGGCAAACTGCATCTGGCCGCTGCGCAGCAATGCCAGGCTAACCGCCTGCAAGCCTTCGTAAAGCTCCAGTTGGACCCCTGGCATCTGCTGACGAAAGGCTTGCAGTGCCGTGCCCAGCAAGGTCTGCCCGAACCAAGGCGTAATGCCCACGCACAGGCGGGTCGGCGCTTCGCCGCGCAGGCTCGCCAAGTCGCGCTGAGCCTTTTCCAGTTGGCTGGCGATCTGCCGAGCATGAGGTAAAAGCGTCAGCCCGCCAAAGGTCAGGCGCGCACCACCGGCATGGCGGGACAGTAAGGGCAGCCCTTGCTCTCCCTCCAGCTCGCGCAGGGCACGTGTGATAGCGGCCTGGGATAAGTCCAGGGCCCGGGCGGCCGAGCGGATGCCGCCGTGGTCGGCCACGGCGATCAGGGCCTGTAGCTGGTGCAGCTTCACGAAGAGTCTCCTGCCTGAACACCAAGGGTCGTCATGACAACATTTTTGCGGCTTATGCCCCGCCGCCGATGGCGCTAGGTTAGAGCACGAGGCCAAGGCCGCCAACTGGCCCAGCAGTGTCGCCTCGCGAACCAGGAAATGACAACATGCATACCACCTGCATTGCCCCCGGCATCGCTGCCATCACCCCGGCCATGATCGAGTTGCGCCGGGCGATCCATCAACAGCCCGAACTGGGTTTCGAAGAATTTGCTACCAGCGCACGAGTGGCCAGCCACTTGCGCGAGTGGGGCTACGAGGTCCACCCGGGCATGGCAGGCACCGCCGTGGTTGGCTCTTTGCGAAATGGCAAAGGTCCCACCCTGGGCCTGCGTGCCGAACTGGACGCCTTGCCCATCGAGGAACAGAGCGACCACCCCTGGGCCAGCACGGTACCGGGCAAGATGCACGCCTGCGGCCACGACGGGCACACCGCGATGCTATTGGCCGCCGCCTGTGAGTTGGCCCGCGAGCGCAATTGGCGTGGCACTCTTCACCTGATCTTCCAACCAGCCGAGGAAGGCCACGGTGGCTCAGGGGCCAAGCGAATGCTTGATGAGGGCGTGTTCGAGCGTTTCCCTTGCGACGCGGTGTATGCATTGCACAACTCCCCCGGCATGCCGCTGGGCCAGTTCGGCGTACTCGCCGGACCACGCATGGCCTCCACCGACAGCGTCACCATCGTCATCCATGGCAACGGCGGCCACGGCGCGATGCCTGACCGTACGATCGACCCGGTGGTAGTGGGCGCCTCGCTGGTACTGGCGTTGCAGACTATCGTCTCGCGCAACGTGCCGCCGAGCGAAACCGCGATCATCACCGTGGGCGCCTTCCTCGCCGGCGATGCCGCCAATGTCATTCCCGGCCAGGCCGAGCTGCGCCTGAGTGTGCGGGCGCTGGACCCCACCGTGCGCCGCCTGCTGCGCCAGCGCATTCAGGCCTTGGCCGAGCACCACGCGCAAAGCTACGGAGCCGCCGCCGAGGTGAGTTTCGGCGAAGGCTATCCGGTACTGGTCAACGACCCGCAGGCCAGCCAGCTGGCCGAACAGGTAGTGCGCGACTGGCTTGGCGACGAAGGCCTGGCAAAGGGCCAGAAACCGATCTGCGCCAGCGACGACTTCGCCTTCTGGCTCGAACAGATGCCTGGCTGCTACCTGCTGATCGGCAACGGCGAAGGCAGCGGCAGCTGCGAAGTGCACAACCCCGGCTACGACTTCAACGACCTGGCACTGCCCTTGGGCGCAACCTTCTGGGTGCGGCTGGCGCGGCGCTTCCTGGCCTGACGGCCACCGCAAGAGAGCAACGACGATGACAACAAAAACAACAGACTTCGCCATCGACACCAGGGCCCCACAGCCCAGCAAGCGCCGGGCGATCGCCGCGATCTGCGTGGGCAATGCCCTGGAGTTCTATGACTTTCTGGTCTACAGCCTGCTGGCCACACTCATGGGCAGGCTGTTCTTCCCCTTCAGCGACCATCCGCTGGTCCCACTGATGCTGTCGCTGGCCGTGTTCGGCACCGGCTTTGTGATGCGGCCGCTGGGTGGCCTGGTGATAGGCTTATATGCCGACCGCGTTGGGCGCAAGGCGGCCATGCGCCTGACCCTGTGGCTGATGGCGATCGGCTCACTGCTGTTCACCATCGCCCCCACCTATGCCCAGGCCGGCCTGCTGGGCCCGGCCGTGGTGATCGCCGCGCGCCTGCTGCAGGGCTTTGCTGTGGGCGGTCAGATCGGTACCTCGACCACCATGCTCATGGAGTACGCCGACAAACATTCGCGTGGCTACTACTGCAGCTGGCAAACCTTCAGTCAGAGCCTGGGCATTTGCATCGGCGCGTTGATGGTCACCCTGCTTAGCAACCTGCTCAGCCCCGAGGCCATGGACAGCTGGGGCTGGCGGCTGATCTTCGCCATGGGCCTGCTCGCCATCCCGGTCAGCGAATACATCCGCCATCGTTTGGAAGAAACCCACGCCCATCGCCAGGTCTCGCGCAGCCGCACGCCGGTGTCCCAGGGCAAACAACTGGCCCTGTTGCTTCAACACCCGCGCTCGATGCTGGCAGGCGTGCTGCTGGTGATTGGTGCCACCGTGCCGATCTACACCATCCAGTTCTACCTGGCCAACCATGCCATCGGCGTACTCGGCATGCCCCTGGCCAGTGGCACCTGGGCGGCGATCGTGGCCTGCCTGCCACCGCTGCTACTGTCGGCCCATGCCGGCCGGCTGAGCGACCGCATCGGCCGGCGCAAGGCGATTTTCCGGCCACTGCCGATCCTGCTGCTGGCGATCTACCCGGCGTTCCTGCTGCTCAACCAGTACCCCAACCTGCCGGTGTTGCTGGCCGTGGTGTTCCTGCTGAGCATCCCGCTGACCTACACCATCGTGCCCAACCTGGCGATCCTGCCGGAGCTGTTCCCTACCCGTATTCGCGCCTGCGGCATGTCGTTGGCGTACTGCGTCGGCGTGGCCCTGTTCGGCGGTTTCGCCCAGCTGTTCGCCGCAGGCCTGGTAAGCCTAACCGGCAACACCAACGCCCCAGCGTTCTACATCATCGCGGCGATCCTGCTGTCGCTGGTGGGCCTGAAACTGGCACCGGAAACCGCCGGCAAAGACCTCGATTGACCCTCCCGGCTCAAGGATGAGCCCTCCCCACTCCTTATGCCCACAGGCCTTGCGCCTGCAGCAACCGGCTGCGCCTAAAACAAAAAACAGGTGAACCCCCATGCTCCATCGCCACGCCACACTGCTGTGCACCGCCCTGCTGGCCACCGACGCCCTGGCCGAGCCCCGGGGCCTCATCGAAGACAGCCAGCTGGAGCTGCGCAACCGTAACTTCTATTTCAATCGCGACTTTCGCAATGGCGCCAGCAACAGCCAGGGCGACAATGCCGCGCGCCCTACCGTCGAGCGCAAGGGCTACCGCGAAGAATGGGCCCACGGCATGATGCTCGGCCTCACCTCCGGCTACACCCAGGGCGCAGTGGGCCTGGGGCTCGATGCCCAGGCCCAGCTCGGCCTCAAACTCGACAGCGGTCCGGGGCGTACCGGTACCCTGCTGTTGCCTGTCAGCCATAACCGCCAGCGCAGCGCTGAGGTGACGGACGACTACAGCCACGTGGGAGGTGCGCTCAAAGCGCGTGCGTTCGCCAGCGAGGTGAAATGGGGCGAGATGCGCACCTCGACCCCGGTGTTCACCACCGCCGACAGCCGCCTGCTGCCAGAGATGGCCACAGGGCTGTACCTGCGCAACGATGCGCTGGGCGGCTTGCTGTTCGAAGGAGGACACTTCACGGCCTACCGCGACTTCACCTCCAGCAATGGCGACGATAGCCTGCGTACCCGCTACTCCGACGTCGAGGTGCGCAGCCTGGACTTTATCGGTGCCACCTACCAAGCCAACGGAACCCTGAGCGTCAAGCTGTTCCACGCCCGCGCCGAGGACAACTGGCTGCAGAACTACCTGAACATCAATCAGGACATCCCGTTCTCCCCCGCCAGCGGCCTGAATCTGGACCTGCACCTGTACCGTAGCGACGACACCGGCCGCGCTCTCTCCGGCCGGGTGGACAACACCAGCTGGAGCCTGGCCAGCGCCTGGCGCCACGGCGCTCACCGCATCACCCTGGCCTACCAGCAGATCGACGGCGACACGCCCTTCGACTATGTCGGCGGCCTGTCCATTGACTTGGCCAACTCGGTGCAGATATCCGACTTCAACGCCCCGGGAATGAAATCCCGCCAAGCCCGCTATGACCTCAACCTGACGGGATACGGCATCCCCGGCCTAAGCTTCATGACCCGCTACGTCTCCGGCAGCAACGCCAGCGATGCGCAGTGGCGCCCTGAGCGGCACTATGCCGGTGGCCCGCTATCAAGCTACGGCCAGTACGATGGTGCCCGCTGGCACGAGCTGGATCTGGAGTTGCGCTACGTGGTGCAACAAGGGCCAGCCCGGGACCTCTCCGTGCGCACGCGGGTGGCCAACTACCGGGGCAACCAAGAGGCGCAGGTGGACCTGCCGGACATCAATGAAGTGCGGCTAATCGTCGAATATCCACTCAAGTTATAACTTCAGCGACTCTACAGTTTTAGGCCAACAAACCACAATGGAACCTGATTCTCTGGTCGATCCCAAAATGACAGGGAGAAACCATAGTGGATCGTGTCCCGAGAAGTGGTGTAACTCATCCTGCGGCGCTATTGAGCGTCCTCCCCGCCTATGCTTGATCAGCAGGAAACCAAGATTGACCACGTAAGGATTATTCCTTACCATTCTATCAATCAATCCGGGAGAACGCTCATGCCTGCCATCCACGAAATCGCCACATTGACCTCGAAGGGACAGGTCACACTGCCCAAATCCGTTCGCCAGCTTTTGGGCATTGACACTGGTGGCAAGATTGCATTCGACGTACGCGGCGGTGAAATCGTGGTCAGCCGCGTAGACGCCATCCACGAAGACCCTGCCATCGGTGCATTCCTGGGTTTGCTGGAGGCTGATATCCGAAACGGACGCAACCTCACCACCCTGCCTGAAGACTTGGCGCAAACCATGCTCGCCAACGCAAATCACTCCGTAAACCTGGACGAAGATATCGATGGCGAGGTCGCGATCTGATGCTGCGACATGGCTGGACACTGTTGTTCCATGAAGGTGTGACTTTACAGCTACGCAAATTGCAAGAAGCCGCCGCCCGGGCCGAGCAGAACGACCCGCAAGGTTTTGAAAGCAACGCCAACGTGAAGCTGTTTCGGGCATTGAGCCATCTGATCATGGAGGCTGTGCCTACCGACCCGGGCCGTGACGAGTTCCGCCAAGGCAACACGCTGGGCACCGCCTACCGACATTGGCGGCGGGCAAAGATCGGTAGGCGCTTTCGGCTGTTCTTTCGCTATGACTCAAAATCCAAGATCATCGTCTATGCATGGGTCAACGACGAAAATACCCTACGGTCCGCAGGCAGCAAATCCGATCCATACGCCGTATTTGAGAAGATGCTGGGCCGCTGCAACCCTCCTGATGACTGGGATGCGCTGATTACTGCCACGCGTAGCGACTGGGAAGAGGCCAACCCGTAGGTTGCGGGACGGGCATAATCTTGCGCCTGATGTTCCAGAGCGTCCAGGTCAAGAGGGCTCAATTCGAACTCGACTCCCTTTTCGCGAAGCGCCACAAAGCACGACATTGCGTAAGGACTTGTGAGTTGAGCATCAACATACAAGCACAGGCTGGAAGTGCTCATGGCGTCATCTCCATATGTGGGTGCAAACACGCTAAGAGATCCAGCACTAAAAATAAAATTCATGTTTTTCATGGAGGCATTCCTGTCTGGAATGCGATTTCTCTCGCGAGGCTGTTAGGCGTCGACAAGTGCCAGAGGCGAACGTTTGCATTCGACCCGGGCAGTGTAAAAGCATGCCAAAGATCCACTCAGCAGTGGCAGATCCAGGCGCTGCCACACCAGCGCTCACCGCTATAGTCAGGAACGTACTATCTCGTAGGGTGGATTCGAGCTCGCTGGATAACGATTCACAAGCCCCTCGTCTACCACTACAATCGCGACAAATTCTTATTCGCAAAAATGGTAGGTAGTCAGTATGCCAGCGGCGGGCCTCGAATCTGCAGCGCATCAGCATCTGCACGCGTTGTATCGTGACAACTGCGGCTGGCTACGTAACTGGCTGCACAAGAGGCTGAACAATGCTGCTGATGCCGCCGACCTGACCCAGGATACCTTCGTGCGGGTGCTGCTTGCGCGCACCGCCGGCACACTGCAGGAGCCCCGTCACTACCTGGCAACCATCGCCCGGGGCCTGGTGATCGACCTTTACCGCCGTCGCAGCCTGGAACAGGCGTATCTCGATGCATTGAAGCTCTGCCCCGAGGTACACGCACCGTCAGCAGAGGCGCGGGCGCTGATCCTGGACAGCCTGCAGGCCATTGACCGCATGCTCGATGGCCTCGGCGCACGTACCCGGCAAATCTTCCTCGCGGTGCAACTCGACGGGCTCACCTACGAGAAAACCGCTGAGCGTCTCGGGGTATCAGTCACCACGGTGCGTAAGCACCTGGCGGCAGGCCTCATGCACTGCTTGTTGCTGGATGAGGCATGAAGCAGGTTCTTGCCCAGGCAGTAGAGTGGTATGTGTGCCTGCACGACAGCAACGTCAGTGAGGCCGCCCGCAGTGAATGGCAGGCCTGGCTGGCCGCGGACCCGCAACACGCCGAGGCCTGGGCGCGCGTGGAGCAACTGCAGCAGCGCCTGGTACTGCCTGCCGGGGTTGGCGCCAGCACCTTTGAACAAGCTCGCCAACAGCGTCGCACCGCCTTGAAGATGCTAGCACTGCTGCTTGGTGCCAGCACCGTCTGCTGGCAGGGCTATAAGGCCTCGCCTTGGAGTGCAGACTATTTCACCCGCGTCGGGCAGCGTCGCCAGCTGACCCTTGCCGATGGCAGTCAGCTCGTGCTCGACACCG
This sequence comes from Pseudomonas sp. NPDC089392, assembly GCF_044749595.1. Classification (NCBI taxonomy): domain Bacteria; kingdom Pseudomonadati; phylum Pseudomonadota; class Gammaproteobacteria; order Pseudomonadales; family Pseudomonadaceae; genus Pseudomonas; species Pseudomonas sp. NPDC089392. The sequence continues at coordinate 45,263 of NZ_JBIVIF010000008.1, read as the reverse complement.
ACACCCGCGTCGATGTGCGATTCAACGCCAGCCAGCGGGTGCTCGTCCTGCGTCAAGGCGAGTTGTTGATCGAGACGGCCAAGGACGTCCGCCCACTCAGCGTGCAAACGGCTGAAGGCCGTATCCTTGCCTTAGGCACTCGCTTCGCGGTGCGTCAGGACCAAGGGCTCAGCCGGGTGACGGTCGAGGCGCACGCCGTTGAAGTGCAGCCACGGCTGGCGGCACGACAGGTGGCACGTGCAGAAGCGGGCCAGAGCCTGAGCTTTTCCGCCGACAGAATCGGCCCCATATGCCCCGCTGCGCCGCACGCGTCGGCCTGGGCCCAAGGCCTGCTGGTGGTGATCGACTGGAGGTTGCAAGACGTTCTTGCCGAGTTGTCGCGCTATCGGCATGGCTATCTGGGATGCGCGCCGGAGGTGATGGACCTGCGCCTGTCCGGCACCTTCCTGCTGGACGACAGCGAGGCAGCGCTGGCTAACCTCGAAGACGCCCTGCCCGTTAAAATTCAGCGGTTCACGCGTTTCTGGGCGCGGGTCGCCCCCCGCCACGCGTGAGCCACTGAAAAAATTGTTCATCCAGGGGTTACAGATTTTCATTCCTGTTTCGGCTCTTCCTGCACGAGCGCAAAAGACGCCGCCTATGCCAACCCTGACAGGAACCTTTGAATGTTTTTCCGCCCTTCACTCCAGACCTGCAGCATCCGTACTGCCGCACTCACCTTGGGCCTTGCAGGCTCGCTGCTGGCCACAGCACCGGCGTGGGCAAAACCGCTCGCCTATGACATTCCGGCCGGCAGCCTGGCCACCACCCTCAGCCAGTTCGCCGCCGCCAGCGGCGTGATGATTACCTTCAGCAGCCAAGAGACTGCCGGCCTGCAATCGCCCGGCCTGCAAGGTCACTTCGAACTGGAACAGGGCTTTGCCAGGTTGCTGCAAGGCAGCGGCCTGCGCGTAGCGCACGCCGGCGAGCGGCGCTATGTGCTGGCGCGCGCGCAAGACGGCGGTGCCCTGGAGCTTGGTGCGACCAGCATCAATGCCGCCAACCCGGATGGCGCCAGCGAGGACACCGGCTCCTACACCGTCGCGTCCACCCGTACCGCTACCAAACTGCCGATGTCGCTGCGTGAAACGCCGCAAACTGTCAGCGTCATGACCCGCCAGCGCATGCAGGACCAGCAACTGACCACCCTCAGCGACGTGCTGGAGCAGACCCCTGGGCTGTCGGTGCAGAACATCGACAGTGAGCGGGTCAATATCTATTCGCGTGGCTACTCCATCGACAGCTACCAGTTCGACGGTATCCCCAACACACTGGTCGTGCAGACCAGTGCGAGCCCGCAAAGCATGATCGACACCTCGATCTATGACCGCGTCGAGATCGTCCGTGGCGCCACCGGCCTGATGACCGGAGTCGGCGACCCCTCCGGGAGCGTGAACTTGATCCGCAAAAAGCCTACGGCGGACTTTCGCGGTTCGCTAAGCGCCGGTGCGGGGTCGTGGAATACCTACCGTACCGAAGTCGATCTCTCTGGCCCGCTCACCGAAGATGCGCACCTGCGTGGGCGTACCGTGCTGGCCTATCAGCAGGGCAACAGCTTCATCGACCACTACCAGCAGGAGAAGCAGACCTACTACGGCATCATCGAAGCCGACCTTAGCGACAGCACCTTGCTGACCTTGGGCTTCGACTACCAGAAGAACGACCCGCGCGGTGTCTCGTTCGCCAGCTTCCCGCTGTTCTTTGATGACGGCGAGCAGACCGACTTTTCCCGTTCGACCAACGCCGGCGCGCGCTGGAGCTACCGCCAGCAGAATACCCTCAACAGCTTCGCCACCCTCGAGCAAGGCCTTGCCAACGACTGGAAGCTCAAGCTCTCGGTGAACAACATGTACAGCACCCGCGACTATTCCCTGGCCTCGGCCAGTGGCGGCAACCCGAACACGGAAACCGGTGACGGCGTTTACCTGTATGGCGGCGACGGCTATGGCTCACAGCGCCAACTCGGCGCCGACGCCATGCTGCAGGGCCCGTTCCAGCTGTTCGGTCGCGAACATGAACTGGTGGTCGGCGTCAGCGGCTCGGAATTCCACGACTACAGCAACCCGGACAACGACGACCTGGAAATGCGACCGGTCAACATCTACGAATGGGACAATGACACCGCCCGCCCCGAGTCGGTCGGCAAACTGATGAACGACGACACCACCATCCGCCAGGATGCAGCCTACCTGGTCACCCGCTTCAAGCCCACTGACGACCTGTCGCTGATCTTCGGTGCCCGTGTCGGTGACTACAGCTACAAGAAGAAGGCGATCTACAACCCGCCGTTCACCCGCTCATCCAATTCCGCCGAGTCGCGAGAAAGTGGCTTTGTCACCCCATATGCCGGCGTGGTTTATGACCTCAACGAGCTTCACTCGGTGTACGCCAGCTACACCAAGATCTATAAGCCGCAGTCGATCCGCGACCGCAGTGGCGCCACGCTTGATCCGCGCGAAGGCGACAACTATGAAATCGGCCTGAAGAGCGAACTGCTTGATGGTCGGGTGAACACCGCCATCGCACTGTACGAAATCAAGCAGGACAACCTGGGTGTCGCCACGGGTGAAACGGTCGAGGGGACGATTCGCGAGTCTGCCTACCGGGCCGTCTCGGGCGCCACCACCCGCGGCATCGACATGGAGATATACGGCGAAGTGCTGCCCGACTGGAATGTCAGCGCCAGCTACAGTCACAGCCTCAGCAAGGACGCGGATCACGAGCGGATCAACACCGAGGCACCGGCGAACCTGGTCAAGTTGTGGAGCACCTATCGTCTGCCAGGCGAGCTGAATCGCCTGACCCTAGGGGGTGGTATGAACTGGCAGAGCGGCCTGAGCCTGACCACACGCCTTGGCAAGGCTACCCAGGAGCAGTACGCGGTCTTAAACCTGATGGCCCGCTATGACCTCACCCAGCACCTCAGCGCTTCGGTCAACGTCAACAACCTGTTCGACAAGAAGTACCTGAGTTCGTTGGATCCGACGTTCTATACCGGTTATTACGGTGAACCGCGCAATGTGATGTTTAGTACCCGATACAGCTTCTGAAAAACTGCAACACAGGAGCTGTCATCGCTGCATTCATTTCTAGCTTTTTGTACGACAAGTCGCCGAATGGCGATCAAGCAAGGCGAAAACAGGCGAGGAGCGGCCGGGGTCGCGCGCGAGCAAAGACTGTGCAGAAAAGAGCACGGGCACACAAACCGGACTGTGCGCCCGGCCATTTGCGTAGGTATTCAGCGGCTGGCCTTCTTGTCGGCCTCGGCCAAGTGCTGGTTTATCTGGCGCGTCTGCTCTTCCTGTTCCTTGATGGAAGTGGGCGTAATGACCTTGTCCACTGCCTCGGTATCCCGGTCCGGGCGCTCGAGCACCGGGTCTGGCGCCCGCTCGCCTTGCTGCGCCTCTTCAGAAGAAAGCGGCCGAGGGACTTTATCGCCGGTCTTGCCATCGTCAGGTTTCATGGGATGCTCCTTTCACTGCAAAGTGTTCACAGAAGAGCCCGACGGCAGCAAAAAAGTTTGATCCGGTTGCATCAGCGCAGATATTGCTGAAGCGCCAGCGCGTTACCCACTGCCGCACCAGAAGCGGTGTTGTCGAAGATGCACCAGGTAGCAGCACCTGCTGCGTGACTGCGCTGCAGGCGCTCAGCCAGCTGTTGCAGGCACTGTTGCGAATACTCGCTGTGGTAGATCCGCGGCTCGCCGTGCAGGCGCCAGTAGACCAATCCAGGCCAGCCAGCGGGTTGCGCGTCGACAGCGAAACGTGAAGGGCTCGCCGCCACCTGGGCAATACGCAAGTCGATCAGCATCGACTGCGCAGCTTGCCAACTGGCGTGCCTGGGCTCGACCGCCACCGACCCGGCATGGCGTTGGCGCAGGGCTTCAAAGAAACGCCGATCGCGGCGGGCATCATGGGCCAGCGATGGCGGAAGTTGTACGAGCAGACAGCCCAGGCGGTCACCCAATTGCAGGCATTGGCCAAGAAACGCATCAAGCGCAACCTCACAGTTTTCCAGGCGCAGCTCGTGGGTGATGATCCTGGGCAGCTTGACGGCGAAGCGAAAACGCTCCGGTACCGAGCAAGCCCAACGGGCGTAGGTCGCAGGCAGATGCGGCCGGTAAAACGAGCTGTTGATCTCCACGGCATCAAGCCGCGCGGCGTAGCGCTGCAAGTGGCTGCCCGGCTGCAGGAACTCTTCGGCGTACTGGCGGGACAAGCTCCAGCCCGCGCACCCCAGGTAGATCATCATGGCACTCCAAAGCACGCCGTTGCTGCAATGGAGTCGCCAGGGCCGGTCGTCGTTCCATTGGCGCAATCGGATTGAACACCCACCACAAAAGGGCGACCTAAGCGGGGTAACCACCGTGGAGGATTCCGCCATGATTAACCCTGACCACCCCGACCCTTACGTCGACGAAGTGCCACATAACCCTGGCGAGCCGGTACCCAGACCTGAACCGGAGCAAGAAGCGCCGGACTGGCCCGACGGCCAGGTTCCACCTGAGGAACAGTCCGACGGTTAACCCCATCAATTGCTCGCCGGCGCGCTGGGCGCAGGACCCTGGTGGCGCTGGTGTTCACCGTAGTGATCATCGTGCTGCTGGTGGGGTTGTCGCTATGGATCATGTACTACGTGCACTACAACATGCTCGGTTTGTGAAATCGGATCGACCTATGGCGCCCATGGGACATCCCATGAAAAGGACCTTCATATCAATCCAGGCACCCGGGAGGCGCGCTGCTCATGAATGACCGCATCATAGCCCTGTTCACCGACACCACCCTGTTCGGCATTTCCATCCTCAATCTGCTGCTGGCCCTGGCTGTGGCCATCGGGACCTTCCTGCTCTCCCGCGCCGCCATCAGCTTCCTGCTGCACCGCATCCGTCGTTGGTCTGAGCACGACGGTGTGCTCAGCCACGTGCTGGCCAAAGTGCTGTCTGGCACCAGCAATTTCCTGCTGTTGCTCGCCTCCTTGCTGGTAGGCCTGAGCATGCTCGACCTGCCGGAGCGTTGGCTGACGCGGGTCAGCAGTCTATGGTTCGTGGTCGCCGCCCTGCAAATCGGTCTGTGGGCCAACCGCGCCATCGGCCTGGGCCTGAACCGCTATTTCGCCCACCACCGCGACGACGGCCTGAACCAGGGCAGTGCGCTGGCCACCCTGTCGGCATGGGGCGCGCGAGTGCTGCTGTGGTCGGTGGTGGTGCTGGCAATGCTGTCCAACCTGGGCGTTAACATCACCGCTTTCGTCGCCAGTCTGGGTGTCGGCGGTATTGCCGTGGCGCTGGCCGTGCAGAACATCCTCGGCGACCTGTTCGCCTCGCTGTCGATCGCCGTGGATAAACCGTTCGAGGTGGGCGATTTCATCGTCATCGGCCCGCTGGCAGGCAGCGTCGAACATGTGGGCTTGAAAACCACGCGCATTCGCAGCCTGGGTGGCGAACAGATCGTCATGGCCAATGCCAGCATGATCAGCAGCACCATCCAGAACTACAAACGCCTGCAGGAACGACGCATCGTGTTCGAGTTCGGTTTGTCCTACGACACGCCCACGGAGGCCGTGAAAAAAACGCCTGCCATCGTTGAAGAGGCGATCAAGGCGCAGCAGCAGGTGCGCTTCGACCGTGCTCATTTGCGCGGTTTTGGCAAAGAAGCGCTGGAGTTCGAGTGCGTGTACATCGTCAAGGACCCTGGCTACAACCTGTACATGGACATCCAGCAAGCCATCAACTTCCACCTGCTCGAGCGCTTTTCCAAGGTGGGCGCCAAGTTCGCCGTACCTGTACGGGCCATCAAGGTCACCGCATTGCCGCAAGAGGCCAACCTCTCGGCACCAGGCCGCGAGGGCCTGGGCATCAGGGGCGCCTGAACGGTCGGCCCGTCCGTCGATCGCATCGCACGGCCCACTCCTTCAGTGGCCGAACACTAGGCGAACACAAAAAGGAGATTCATCATGAAGAAAATGAAGCCTTATACATGGCTACTGGCGCTGTGCCTGGGTGCAAGCGCTCCCATCGTGCTGGCGGCTACCAACATGAACGATCAGCGCGCCCCTGGCACACAAACGCAAGACGATGGCCAGATGAACGGCGGAGCTAGCGGGTCTGGTACTCCAGCTGATGGCATGGGTACCGGGTCAGGCGGTACCGGTAGCAATGGCACCGACAATACCGGAGGTGATGGCACTAGCAATGGCTCGGGCAGTGGCAGCGGGACGGACGGTTCGAGAGGTAGCGGTACGGGTACCGGTTCGGGTTCGGGGTCCGGCACCGGTAGCGGAACCGGAGGTTCGGGCGGCGCAGGCGGTAGTGGCTCGAGCGGCGGTGGCTCTGGGGGATGATTCAGCCGACCGCGCAGAACTGACGCAATATCAGTGGGGGCGGCGGTGTGACGCACCCACCGCAGGCGGTAATGTAGCCTATCCGCCACTCGGATTCCTGAAGGTGCCAAGACGACCGACACCCTGCCGCAACCAAGCGGTGTCGAGCTTTTAGCTACAGGCCGTCCCCCCAATGATTGGCAGCCGGGGGGCAAGGCTAGCAATCGGAGCCGACGATGGCTTTGAGAAAGCTACGGTCAGCAAGCCGTCGCAGATCTCGCCATTCACGCCAGTCTACCAGCCCAAGGCGGTCCATCTCGTTAGCTTGGCGCAGTAACGCTTCATGATGGGAGCTCGGACATTCGCGTCTGCTTTCCACGTTGTCGTAAAGCAGGAACCACCTATTGATCGCGACGAGTCGGCGCTCTTCCTGGCCTATCTGTTCGTTGACCGCGTTCATGCCGATACCCCGTCAGGGTTGATGGTAGTATCTGGCGATGTGCCGGGCTCGTGGTCATGCTCAAGACGTTGAACTTGCACATCGGTGATTGATGACGTTTCGTTGCGATGCAGTCAATCTACTGGGTTGAGCCTAACACAGTCGCACCCGTTCACTCCGATTGACGGTTGGCGTATCAACATCGATCGGACTTGATGCCAGTGTCATGTCCTCCTTGGCCTCACGATGCTCAGGATACGCTGAGCTGCGAGCGTTGCGGCCATACCGTATGGTCTTCAGCGCTCAGACCTTACGGAATCGTCAGACCTCTTCTACAAGCGTCTCTACTGCCTTGCCTCTTTCAAGAACTCGTGAACATTGGCAATCAGGTCGTCCATTTCAAAAGGCTTGATTAGCACTGCCGATGAATCCCGCAGTACCTGATCGTCAAATAGGGAGGGGGTCGAATACCCTGTCATGAATATGACGGGCAAACCGTCACGGGCCTGGCGCCCAAAACTCGCCATTTCCCGCCCATCGATTCCACCGGGTAGACCTATATCCGTCACCAGTAGATCGATGCGGGTATCGGAGGCCAAGAGCTGTAAGCCAGCTTGACTATCAGCAGCCTCGATGACCGTACACCCCAAACCACTGAGGACATCGCTGACAAACATTCGTACAGAAGGCTCGTCGTCGACAATCAATACGGTCCGGTCTGACCATTTAGTTGAGAAATCGCAAAGTATCTCCGCGCGGCCAGTGGACTCCGGCTGTCCCAGAGCAGTGGGAAGATACAGATGTACCTGCGTGCCTACCGTCTCTTCTGAGTAAATCCTGACTTGCCCTCCCGACTGCTTGGCAAAACCGTACACCATCGACAATCCCAGACCAGTTCCTTCGCCGATGGACTTTGTAGTGAAGAACGGTTCGCAAGCCCTCAGCAGGGTGTCGGGCGACATCCCAACCCCATTGTCGATCACGCTTATTGTCATGTATGAACCAGGCTGCAGCTCCGAATCCAAATCGGCGCCTTCCTCGAGGGTCACGTTCGCTGTGCTGATAGTGATCTTGCCAGCTCTTTGACCAACGGCATCCCGTGAGTTGATACAGAGGTTCAGTAGTGAATTTTCAACCTGGACAGGATCTACCAAGCAAGTTGACATCTCTGCCTTTAAATCTACCATGAGGCCAATCGACGGGCCCACGGTACGACGTATGAGATCCTCGAGCCCCGTTATCAACCCGTTGACGTCTACTCGGGAGGGCTGCAAAGGCTGACGGCGTGAAAATGCCAACAACCGATGCGTGAGTGCTGCCGCTTTCTGAGCGGCCCGGTGCGCGATCTCAATGTAGCGTTCGACATCCGCCGAGCGGCCCTCCCTCCCCCGCAGCCTAGCCAAATCCAGGCTGCCTGTGATTCCTGCCAAGAGGTTGTTGAAGTCATGTGCAATACCGCCGGTGAGCTGCCCTATCGCTTCCATTTTTTGCGCTTGACGCAGCGCTTCCTGCGCGGCCTCACGTTGGGCCACTTCTTCACTGACTCGCGCTTCTAGCGTCCGATTAAGGTTCAAAAGCGCGGCCTCGGCCTCTTTTCTAGCGGAGACATCGATAGAGGAACCAATGAGCCCTATGACCTTTCCAGCCTCATCGAGTAGTGGTGCCTTGACTGAGAGCCATGTTGTTGCAGAGCCGTCGGGCATGTCGATCCGCTCTTCGATCTGAACAGCCTTGCCGCCACGCATGACCTCCTGATCGGTCTGCATAACCTGGCGTGCCTGGGCCTTATCCTCCAGGAACTCAAGGTCAGTTTTGCCCAGATAAAACTCCGGCGGTTTGCCGATCAGCCGCGTCGCGCCATGGTTTGCAATGAGGACTCTCCCCTCCAGGTCCTTCGCATAGACAACACCGGGCACCGCTGCTGTGAAGGTGCGCAACAATGCCGATACGCGATCCCGCTCGGCCTCAGCAGCCCTCCGAGCTTCGATGTCCATGAGCACGCCGGGAAAACGTATGGCCTGTCCTTGGTCGTCAAGTTCGGCATGCCCATTGGCCTCAATCCAATGATAGAGACCGTCATCGTTTCGCACCCGATACTCACAGCGAAACGGGCCACCCCGTGCCATCGCCTGTTCGATATCCCTCGAAACGTGCTCACGATCATCTGGATAGATAGAGGTGAAGGCCTCAGCTATTGAGATACCGGCTTCGCATTTCTGAGCCGGAATCCCGAAAGACCTGGAAAAACGCTCATCTGCCGTAACTCGGTCGTTGGGAATGTCCCACACCCAGGTACCTACCACGGCCGCTGCCTCGAGCACGAGGCGAAGCTCTTCAGGAGAGTCCATAAAAGTCTCGCTCATACACCGAACCTCTGGTGCCTGGGGTAGGCGCGATTGACCAGACCCATCTTTATCCATGACTCACCTCTGTGCCTACAAATCAGAGCTTTAAGAGCTGGGGGATCCGTTAGGTGCCATAAGGCTGTGTGATAAATCAGCTCGACTCTCGGACAGCGCCGTAATTAAAGGGTGTACAGAGACTTCGACGTTAGCGCAAGGCGCCTCAAAGATCTTTCGAAACCCCCGCCTTGAAATATCCAGACGGATAGCCATTCAAGTCCGAGACACCCATAGGCGTTTGCGACTGGTAGGCATCGCACCACCACTGAACCGGTTAGTCTGAACTTTACCAGCCCAAAAGCCTTCCCCTGCATACCCCCACGTTCTAGTGATGCAGGAGCAAGACCATGAGAGCACTTACCTACCACGGCGCTAACGATGTCAGGGTCGACACTGTCCCCGACCCCATTCTCCAAGACGCAGACGACATCATCCTGAGGGTGACCGCCACCGCAATCTGCGGGTCCGATCTACACCTCTATCGAGGCAAGATCCCAGAAACGGAGCATGGCGACATCTTCGGCCACGAATTCATGGGCATCGTGGAAGACGTCGGCAGAGATGTAACGAACCTGCAGATTGGCGACCGCGTCGTGATCCCATTTGTGATTGCCTGTGGTAGTTGCTTCTTTTGCCAGCACGATCTGTTTGCTGCCTGCGAAACCACTAATACCGGGCGCGGATCGATCATCAATAAAAAGGGCATTCCACCGGGAGCTGCGCTGTTTGGATATAGCCATCTGTACGGGGGCGTGCCTGGAGGCCAAGCCGATTATGTCAGGGTGCCAAAGGGCAACGTCGGGCCCTTCAAAGTGCCGACAACCCTCGCCGATGACAAAGTGCTGTTCCTCTCCGACATCCTGCCTACCGCCTGGCAAGCTGTCATCAATGCCGAGATCGGCCAAGGGTCATCGGTGGCCATCTACGGCGCCGGGCCAGTGGGACTGCTCAGTGCCGCTTGCGCACGGATGCTGGGCGCTCAAACCCTCTTCATGGTAGATGACAACGATTACCGGCTGGCCTACGCCCAGGACGCCTACGGCGTCATCCCTATCAACTTCGAAAAGGATGACGACCCTGCTGACAGTATCATTCGCCAGACACCGGGTATGCGCGGCGTAGACGCGGTCATCGATGCCGTCGGTTTCGAAGCCAAAGGCAGCACTACGGAAACCGTGATGACGGCCTTGAAACTGGAAGGCAGCAGCGGCAAAGCCCTGCGCCAGAGCATTGCGGCTGTGCGACGTGGCGGCGTAGTCAGCGTGCCCGGGGTCTATGCGGGGTTCATCCACGGCTTCATGTTCGGTGATGCCTTCGACAAAGGCCTGACCTTCAAGATGGGACAAACCCATGTCCAAAAATACCTTCCCGAGCTGCTCGAACATATCGAAACCGGACGCCTCCAGCCCGAGCTGATCGTCACCCACCGCCTTGCGCTGGAGGAGGCCGCCATGGGCTACAAGATGTTCGATCAGAAAGAGGACAACTGCCGCAAGGTGATCCTTGTTCCAGGGGCGGCATCAGGGACGCTGGGCCCTGACTATCTGTGACGTCTACCCAGCCGTCATGGATACCCTGGCTTCCGTGACGGCGTTAACTACACCGGCCATGCGCTCAAACCGCCAGGCCAGCCATCTGCGTTTGCTTCTGATCACTGCCAGTGCCTCATCAGCGCACCGTGAGCTCCAGTCACCGGGTCCTGCTCAGGGTGTGGCACTCGGGCAATACGCGCCAGCGTCTGCTGGTGAGCGCCTATTTCCGGTCGCTGGATGTCGTAATCTTCCTGTCCTAGGGGATAGGCGCCCACGACCAGAAAGTCGTCGCTGGCCGCCATGCAACGATGCCCCGTCCCTGCTGGCAAAACCAGAACATCACCCGCCTTGACCGTCAGCGCCTGACCCGCTGCGCCGCCCAGCATTATCCGAGCATGGCCGCGGGCAACGCCAAGCACCTCGTGCGCATTGGGGTGGAAATGGTGGTAATCGAAAATCCCAGCACGCCACAGCGGGGTCCACCGGTGAGCGGCGAACAAGGTCTCGAACGCGCCGGCATTGTCATTCGCAGGCGCAAGTTGCAGCCGGTAGAGCAACACGGGAAAACGGCTGTTGGGCGTCGCGCCATCGTCCTCGAACCGCAACATTTGCAGGGGCTGGGTGCTGCTGTCGATGGCAAACATGAGGGCATCCTGATCAGGCTGGTAATGTCCTTGAGAAACCATATATATCCTTGGGTTCCTGCGGACTGACCACGTACAAGCCGTTGAAACCTGGGAACAACGGGTGATGGAGGGTGACCCCAAGTTTGAGGCATCACAGTCGATTCCCGACGTGCCCTACCACCTGTTTGCCATCTCTATTGGCCTGCATGGCATTTTCATCGACCGTGAAGACCAGGTCACCAGCGCCTGGGAGCAGGCCTTGGCCGCCGATCGGCCGGTGCTGATCGAGTTCAAGACCGACCCCGATGTGCCGCCGCTGCCGCCGCACATCAAGCTGGAACAGGCGAAAAAGTTCGCCAGCACCTTGCTTAAAGGTGACCCCGACCAAGCTGGGGTGATCGTGCAGACGGCCAAGCAGGTGCTCAGTGCGGTATTGCCGGGCAAAAAGTGATACGCCACGGGACGAGCCAGAACCATGTGCGAGTTGCGCACGCCGCTGGTCCGGGGCATCGCGTAATGATTGATCGCGCATGGCACTCGGCGTGTCCAATCGTAAGAGACACGTAGAGGTGGCTAATGCGTATTCGAGGCAAGAAATATCGTGAATGGGCGGGCGTCCCGATCAGCAGCAACATCCATGAAGAAGTCTTTTCAGATGGGATCTTGCTGGATGTGCAAGCCCGATTGTCAAGAACCGGAGCAACGCAGTTGTTTATCGGGATCTATGCACCTTCCGGTAAAGCGATCCGCGAAGAAACCTATGGGAGTCGACCGGGCGAAACCATCATGCGGGCCTTGGCGTGGGGAGTGGAGCGCGCACGGCGGATCGCATCCGATCGATCCAAACACCCCACGGCGGGGGCCGATTCATTGGCGCAAAGCGTGCCTGAAATGAAGACCGCAGATCCGCCCTCACTGCCTGACAATCCCTGACACTGCCTGACAAAAGCTTGCCATTGGTCCTGGATCTTGGATCCGCCCAATTCCAAAACATCACCCCGAATACGCATGCGGCCTCCTACGACACCGCTCACCTCCTGACATGAACTTTGGCGTGCGGATTGAGCCTTCCGTTCATACCGGAGGAACCGCCATGAGCCAATTGAGAGAGTTGCATTCCACTGTCATTTGCCTGCAAGCCGGCAAAATTCTGATGGTGCGTAAGGAAGCCCCTGAGTGGTCACTGCCCGGCGGGAAGATTGATCCTGGTGAGACCCAGTTCGAGGCGGCCTGTCGAGAGTTGCGTGAAGAAACCAGCCTCCAACTTACCGACGCTCAGTTTCTGGGACACAGCGTGCTCCCCGCAGAGGAGCACTGGCTCTATCGCATGACCGCTCCAGCGTCGATGCAGCCTCAAGCATCACACGAAATCGTGGAATGCCGATGGTTTTCTGTCGCAGAACTCAGTCGCATAGCGGTAAAGCCAACGAATGTGGAATTACTCAGACGAGAAGGCTTTCTGGAGCTCAAATAAGTGAGGCCAAACCGTCATCAAGCCGAAAGCCAGCTTACCCTCAGCCCTGAAAGCTCCGCACTGAGGGTTTGCTGCTAAGAGGTCAGGATGATGCGCTTTTACACAGCGACTCGATGGTACCCACCAGGTCGTCATACTGCACGGGCTTGGTGAGGTGTCGGTCGAACTGCATGTCCTTGCCTTTGTGAGGATCCGTCGCAACGGCATAACCGCTCAACGCAATCGCAGGCGTGTACTGATGAACCTTGCCCGCCCTGAGGGCACTGATCAGCTCATGCCCATCCATCTCCGGCATTCCAATGTCGGTAAGAATGACATCGAAGCGCTCCTGGAGTGAGTGCTTGAGCGCCTGTGCAGGATCGCTGTAACTCTTGACCTGGGCGCTCTCCATTTCAAGCAGCATGCGCATCACTTCCAGGACTTCTGACGAGTCGTCAACCAACAAGACTTTGAGCCCCTTCAGTCGCCCTTGGGGCTCGCCGGGTTCATCCCCATCCTTCGGCTCGTTGATCAGCTCCTGAGAAAGCGGCAGCGAGACACTGAACGTACAACCATGGCCGATACCCGCAGACCGTGCAACGACCGAGCCTCCATGGGCCTGAACCAGCTGGCGAACCAGCGACAGCCCAATACCCAGGCCGTCTCGCTGATGGCTGACATGTTTGGGTTTGGCCTGCTTGAACAGGTCGAACACGTTTTCAAGATCGGCAGTAGGCAACCCGACTCCGTTGTCGATGATATCGATGTGGGCATGTTTGTCCGCCTTGCTGAGCACTATACGTACCTTGGCCTCTTCCCCGCTGAACTTCAGCGCGTTCTGCAGCAGGTTCCAGATCACCTGCTCCAGGCGGGTCGGGTCGCCCTCGATTATCATCGCCGGCACTTCCGGGCTCGGTTTCTCCAGGGTGATCTCTGCGTTGGGATACTCGTCGATAACAATTGAGTGGATTTCACTGAGCATGGCGCCAATGTCAAGCAGGCGCGTCTTCAACTTCAGCTTGCCCGTACGAATGCGAGCCACATCGAGCAAGTCGTCGATAATTCGAGCCTGGCTGTTAACAGCCTCGCCGATGGCACCGACCGCCTTGCTGGCATTCTCCGTATTGCGAACGGCTGGGAGCCTTCGGAGAATTTCTGCGTTAAGTTGAATCAGGTTGAGCGGATGCTTGAGCTCATGGGACATGACCGCAAAGAACTCATCCTTCATGTGGATGGTGGTCTGTGTCTCGGCAAGCTTTCTGCTCTGCTCATCGTGCAGCCTTTTATGGCCCGTCAGGTCACGAGCAATCTTTACGTACCCCAGCGCACTTTCTGCACGCAGCAATGTAATTTCCCCACTGCAGAAGAACCGGCTGCCGTCCTTACGCACATGCCAACGCTCATCCTCCCCACGCCCATGCTCACGGGCATTGCGCATCTCGGTCTGCGGGACACCCGCGCTGCGATCTTCAGCGGAAAAAATCAGCTCGTAATACGAGCCGATGACTTCTTCAGCGGTGTAGCCAAAGATCAGCTGAGCGCCGGTGTTCCAGTCGGTGATCTTGCCGTGTTCATCCAGGATAATGATGGCGAAATCGTGTGTGCTCTCGGCGACCAGGCGCATACGTTCCTGGCCCAGGCGCAGATCTTCCTCAGCCTCGCGACGCTTGGTGATGTCGATGAACGTCAGCACCGTCCCATCGATATGGTCTTCGCTGGAACGGTACGGCAGAAGCCGGGCAATGTACCAGCGGCCATCGGCGCTGCTGACTTCCCGCTCCAGCATGGTCAGCGATTCGTACACGGACGAAGCGTCTTCGGCCAACTCCGGATAATTGAGCCGATGGGTGATATCCAGCAGCGAGCGCCCGGTATCCACCGGGAGCATACTGAAAATTTCTTTGGCGCGGGGTGTGAACCAGCGGATATGCATGTTGCGGTCAACGAACACGGTGGCGATATCCGTAGAGGCAATGAGGTTAGCCAGATAGTCGTTGATCTTGTCGGTTTCTTCGACTTTGGTCTTGAGCTCGTAGTTGACCGTGAGCAGCTCTTCGTTGATCGACTGAAGTTCTTCCTTGCTGGTTTCCAGCTCTTCCGTCGCGGAGCGCAGCTCCTCGTTGATGGCCTGCATTTCCTCGTTGGACGCCTTGAGCTCTTCGCTCGATACCTCCGATTGCTCAATGGTTTCCTGCAAGTGGGTCTTGGTTCGCTGCAGCTCGTTTTCCAGGCTGGCCAGCACCTTGTTCTCGGTTTGCAAATCCAGATCGAGCAGGTCGGTGCCCGGTTCGATGGACGTGACGTTGAACACGATGGTACGTACATCCTGATCGGTCGCTTCGTCCTTAAAAGGACGCGCCGTGATGTCGACCAGGTAGTCGCCTTCTGGATCGTTGACCCGGATTTTGCGGGACAGAGTAGCTTTACCACTTTGCTGAGCCTGGTACAGCGTGGTGCGAAGCTCAAGGCGCAACTGAGGCATGATCAGCACCAGAAGGTTTCGCCCAACCTCCCCCGTGACGTAACGCAGGAATCTACCAGCACCCTCGTTCATATGCAGGATGTCGCCATTGGGGTCGACAATCATGCTTGGCGGCATCTGCTCGGCCATCGCCCGCTGTTGGATATCGGCATAGGAAAACTTGCGCGTGGGCGGCAGCATGGGTGGCGGCGCGGCAAGGCTGGATAACGCAAAGCCGCCACGGGGCATCGAAGGCGCCCGGCGATTGACGTTGGCTCCTGCGCGAGCACGGAAAATCCGGTTGCGCTTGTCGACCGGTGTGAACAGGTCAGGGCAGGCATCGGCGGACTCGGACGAGCCCATGAACAGATAACCGCCAGGCTTCAGGGCAAAATGGAACATCTGCAGCATTTCTCGCTGGATGTCGCGATCCAGATAGATCAGCAAATTGCGGCAGACGATGAGGTCGATTTGCGAGAATGGCGGGTCGGATAGCAGGCTGTGCTTGGCAAACAAGACCTTCTCGCGGACTTCCTTACGGACGCGGTAGTGCTCACCTTCTTTCAGAAAATACTGCCGCAGACGCGTGGGTGGCACGTCGGTGATGATCGCTTCCGGGTACGCGCCAGTCCGACCTACCGCAATGGCACGCTCATCGATATCCGTGGCAAAAACCTGGACTTTGACCGGGTTCGCCTCAAGCTTCTGGTGCTCGGTACACAGGATCGTCAGGCTATACGCCTCCTCCCCTGTCGAACACCCAGCAGACCAGATGCGCACCTCATCGGGGCGAGCTTTATCATCGCCTGTAGACATCAAAGGGCTCAGCACGTGGCGCTCAAGCGCCTCGAAGGCCTCTCGGTCACGGAAGAAGTTGGTCACGCCGATCAGCATGTCCCCCAGCAACTGCTTGGCTTCGTCGGGCGTGTTTTCCAGGTACTGGTAGTACGCAGGCAGGTCGGGTTGAGCCGTTACCTGCAGGCGCCGCTCGATACGCCGGAGTACCGTCGCCCGCTTGTAGTGCTTGAAATCATGCCCAGTGCGGGTTCGCAGCAGCAACAGAATATCCAGCAGAACCCGCTCGGCTATCTCGCTCAAGTTCGGGAGAAGAGGATGCAACCTTCATGTCGTGCGGTGCGGGGATCTTGATCGCCCTGGTATTACGCCAGATCTCGAGCAGCTTGTTGGGTATCTCGGCTATCGGCAGCACAGCGTCGACCATACCGGTCGCTATTGCCGCCAGAGGCATCCCGTCGAACTCAGCATCATCCGGGCTCTGCACGATGGTGATGCCACCCTGCTCCTTGATGCGGGACAGGCCCACGGCACCATCACTGCCCGTGCCGGTCAGCACCAGGCAGTAGGCAAACTCCTTGTGCACGTCAGCCAGATCACGGAAGAACAGGTCGATGGCCACATGGCTACCCGCCGGACGACTGGCTGCCGTCACTCTCAAGTAGCCTTCGTTCATGGCCAGCTGACTGGCGGGTGAGATTACATAAACGCTGTTTTGCTCAATGGGTGCGTTGTCCGTTACCTGCATCACAGGCATCGCAGTACACGCCTGGATAATCTTGTCGGCCACACTTTCGTGGTCTGGCGACAAATGCAGAATAATGACAAACGCCATTCCACTGTCAGCGGGCATCTGCTCGAAAAATGTCTTCAGCGCAGCCAAACCGCCCGCCGAAGCACCTATACCGACCACAGGAAACCGCAGGTGGCTGGGCAGAATGCCCTCTCGCTCCGGCAGTGAGGTGGGACGTCTTGTTGTCGGTTTCATTGTAGGTCTCGAATCTGATCATGAGCTGAGATTTGAATACTCAGGCTGTCGATGGCCAGTGTCCTGATCGACGCTATCGGCAGAGTAAACAGACAATGGCACGGTGAGGCATTTCTGGGGAAGCAAGACAGGCAACTAACGACGACTGTTAAATGCCACCATGCTGCTCTTCAAGGATTCTTTCCTAAAGTATAGTGCCTACCATTCGCAAAGTGGCCACAGCATACCTCAACTGTGGCCATGATCGGACTAATGCTGCCCTCGGGACGATCAGTCAGCTCACCGCTCATGACCATCCTATAATGGGGCTCATGGATGGGATAGCCCTTATGAGTCATGCGTTTCGTCCGGTGAATGCGATTTTGTGGGAGTGATTGCCCCCAGGGTACCGGTCGGACTTGAACACAGACTTTCCTGTGTGACTGACATGAGGTGAAAGATCATGGCTAACAACCAAACCAATCGCGGGCAGCAAGGCGGCACTGCACAGAACAACCCAGGCAATTTTGCCAACGACCGGGAGAAAGCATCCGAGGCGGGGCGCAAGGGTGGCCAATCCTCAGGTGGCAACTTTGCCAATGACCGCGAACGCGCCTCGGAGGCTGGCCGCAAAGGCGGACAGAACAGCCATGGCGGCGGTCGCAACAGCTAGGGTTTGTACGAAAAGTCGCCGAGCGGCGATCAGGCAAGGCGAAAACAGGCGAGGAAGCGGAGTTTGCTGGTTGCAAATGAGCATTCCGAGCCTGTTTTCAACGCAGCATGATCGTCGCGCAGGCACTTTTCGTACAAAACCTAAGGCCGCTGGCCTCCGTTGAATGTGCCATGGCGAAGGATCGCCCTGGCATTTTTATGAGCGTGGGTTATTCACAAGCACTCGACCGAGACAAGACTGGAGGTCACCGAGCGCTCCGTTTCCACGCCTCGTAACGCGCAAGCAGCGGCTGCACGCTGAGCCCGTGCAGCAAAATGCTCAACGCCACCACGGACAGCACCAGATTGCTGACCTCCACTGCAGAGCCTGGTAACAGGCCGTGATTGATGGCATAGAACAGGTAGTAGAAGCTACCAATGCCTCGAATGCCGAACCACCCCAGCAGCCCACGCTGCCTGGCATCCAGCATTCCCCGGAACGGCATCAGCATGACGCTCAGAGGCCGAATTATTAGAAACAGCGCCCCCGCAATGATGAGGGCCCGCCAATCCCAATGGGCGACCAGCACAACGCCCAGCAAGGTCACCAGAAAAACCTCCAGGGCCCGTTCCACCAGGCTGCCAAATGCGAGCATGTCTCCCAGCATGATCCCGGCAGCCACCTGGGAATCCTCAAGCCCTTCCACATCCCCTTTTACGGCCAACTCTGGCGCCACGTGCTGGTGCCCCACCACTGGCTGCACCAAATGCTCGGCAGCTGGAGCATCCGGATTGGTAGAGGTCTGCACTTCGGCCTGGCGCAGGCCCAGCCCAGCAGCAAAGACCGCCAGGAACCCATAGGCCTGGATCGACTCGGCCATCACATAAGCGAGCGCAATCAGTGCCAGAGCCAGGTAGTCGTTGGGTGATACGGTACTGTCGTCGTTACGCAGGCGCAGGAACAGCGTGAGCTTGCCCAGGCCGCGTCCCATCCAGTAGCCGCAAAGCAGACCAGCAGCCACGGCCCACAACATGTCCTTGAGTAGCCAATCGCCCAGCCACGGCGCCCCTGTGTTCTGCTGAAGGAACAACCCAAGCATGACGAAAGGAAATGCCACCCCGTCGTTCAGACCAGCCTCGCCAGACAAGCTGAAACGAACAGGATCATCATCCTGGGCATCGACCACCTGTACCAGGGTCGCCAGGACTGGGTCGGTAGGCGCGAGAATAGCCCCGATCATTACCGAGACACCCCACCCCAGATTCAGGCCGTAGTGCGCCACCAGTGCTACGCCAACGATGCAGATCACCATGACCGGCCCAGCCAGGTAGAAGGCCCCCCACCATCTGCGGTTACCCAAGGGCAGCCGCAACTTCAAGCCGCTGAAGAACAGCGAAAACAAGACAGCGACTTCGGTCAGATGCTCCATCCAGCCACTCGACTGGGCGACATCAAGCTGGAGGAAGCTCAGCCCGGGCGAGCCCAGCGCAATGCCTAGACCGAGGCATACCACCGAAGACGTAACAGGTATCCAACGAAAATAGGAAGATGAGAGCGCGAGTAGCAACAAGACTGCGCCCAGCATGGCGAACCAGACGATAAAGGTCATGTGCGCAGGGGCCTGCAAAATAGGTATCGACTGAAATTCGACGTTTAGTCGCTTCACGTCGTTCCGCTGCGCTTATCCCGTTCGCCGGTCACACTGACGAAATGTAAAAAGAGATTTCAACGTTTCGCTGTGGTCAGAGTTTCTAGACAGCTGTGGAGATGTAAAAAATGAAATTCGCACAATTTTGCCAATGGCTATCCAATCACGCGGGCAAGCCAAGCACTTTTCTGATCGCCGTGGTCTTGATCGCCATGTGGGCAGCCTCCGGGCCCTGGTTCCACTACAACGATACTTGGCAGCTCATCGTCAACACATCCACCACCATCATCACGTTCCTGATGGTGTTCCTCATCCAGAACACCCAAAATCGTGATAACGACATCATCCATGTGAAATTGGACGAGCTGATCAGGGCAACCAAATCAGCGCACCAGTCGGTGCTTGATCTCGAAGCACTCGACAATCAGCAAATTCATAAGCTACGCAAGGAATACCGAGCCATGGGTAGCCAGTGCGAAGCCCATCCCGAAAAGCCCGCCGAGCAGCTGGGAGAGGATGCGGCCCGTGACAATCAGCAGCACTAGTTCAGTTCATGGCCTGATGAATCTAGCGAAGCGCTCAAAGGGTGGAAATATCGATGGTGGCACCAGATCACGTCCCAGCTACCTTTTTTCACGGGGTGCCGATAACGGTGCTGACGCCTCGCGCATGAAAATCTCAACCGTCTTGGGCCCAACCCCTTCAAATGTCAGCAGCCACCGTTGAAATCCATCAATGTCCTGTTCGCCGTTTTGCAGCAATCCCAGCTGATGGTCGAGTTCAGCTTCCAGCTTGTCGCCCAGCCTAAGCAGTCGTCGAGCCGTAGACTCGTCATAACGGGCATAACCCGCCTGGCCCAGTAGACGAACGAGCTGTGAATGAGATGCATGGGTTAGCTTACTTGGTGTGTCCAAGCCTTGCTGATCTATCAGCACCTGGTAGGCGGTAACCGCCACGGTTGAGCGGATCCTCTTGCCCATGAGAAAGCTGGCTAGCAACCAAAGATACAAGCCGTTAGTGCCCGCGACATTGATGTCGAGGTCTCGGGCGCTAATCGTGTTCAACCCTTTGTACCGCGCGGGTCAGCAGAGCGTGGATAGGTACGCTCCTCCTCAAGGGTACCGTCGGCCTTGTGAATCTTTACCGATGCGGTTCTGCCGGAAAAGAACTCCCGCAACGAGCTCACCAGTTCCTGCTTGGTTGCAGCTCGCTTCGAGGCCCGGTCAGCGCCTGCTTTCTTCAGTTCCCACCCTTCCGAAGTCGGGCTGAGGTGATAGTTGTCCATCACATGCTCCTTCTACTCACAGAGATTGGCCATCGTCTTCAATGTCTTCCTCAGCCTCTGCAGCATCCGTGGCATCAGCGTCATTCAAAGGCGGTGAGGTAGGTTTTTCGGGATCGTTGATGAAAGGCACACCACTTGGGCCGTGCTCTTCATGACCTTCAGTTTTTGGTTGCATGACAAAGCCTCCAGTCAATTGGGTTAGCTGTAGGCCGCTAATCGCCTACACCCATTCCGGAAAATTTTTCGACAGCGATAGGCGGCGCAATGAACTCCGGGCCATCGCCTGCCAATCGCCACTTCACATTAGCGACCCCGTAGCGCTCGGCCATGGGCCGGCTAACCATCTTGATGTTCTGCTGACAGAACCTGGGAATGATGCCGACCCCTGCGTCACAGCTTGCCCAATGCCAGGCAACGGCGTTGTCCATTTTTTCCAAACGGATGATGAACGTTCGGCTTTCGCCATGGAGCGTGTAGTCGATTACGTATAGTTGCTGTCCAGCCACGTGAGTCTCCCCCTTTTACTCATACGTCTGTGAGGGGAGATGGACGAGAAAAATTCAATTGAAAAGCCAGGCGGCAAAATACGACGTCAAATCAGCAAGCATGCCTGCGAGTATTTGGAAAGCTGCCCACTGGTCAGCCTTTCGGAACAGGCCTGTTTTATCCAACCTCCATCGCTATACCAGCAAATGGAGGTCGTGCTCATGATTGATCCCACAACAGGCATGAAAGCAGGTGAGCGTTACTCGGTAGAGAACGTCGAACGCGCTCACCAGTTTCCAGGCTTCTTCCTTGATGGAAAATACTTCCTCGGCCCCGAGCTACTCACTGCCGTTGGCTGGCTGGAGGGCAAGCGCTTCATATACGACAACCTTGATGCTACAGGCGAACCGATTTTCCCGGGTCGCGCGGCAGGAGACATCGAAGACCTGACGCTGACCTTGGTGGATGGCACGGCATTGAAGCTGTCCAATCTGCAAGTGAGTGCCAGGGCCGACCACATCAATGCAGAGGATCAACCGGCTACAGGACTCAACCGTAATCCCGAGACGGTGGGCAGCCTCGTGTTAACCCGTAAAGACAGGGTTCCGCTTTTGCTGAGCGCGGCAGTCATCGGGTTCCTCGCCGGGTTTGTAATTACCCATGCGCAACGCAGGCGCCACTGAAGCGTCATCTTTTGAACTTTGCGCCTGACACTGGCCTCCCCTTTCATGTCTATCGAAAACGGAGATTCAACGATGAATGCACAATTGAGCGGCAAGCGTGTGGCCTTCCTGGTCACCGATGGTTTTGAACAGATCGAGCTGACCGGCCCGCGTGAAGCCTTGGAAAAAAATGGCGCCGTAGTCGACGTCTTGAGTGACAAGGAAGGGATGGTACGCGGCTGGAACCATGACAAGCCCGCCGACGAATTTGCCGTGGATGCAACGTTCGACAGTGCCCACCTGGATCTCTATGACGCCATTGTGCTGCCCGGCGGCGTGCAGAATTCCGACACCATCCGACTGATACCCGGCGCTCAGAAGCTGGTGAAAAGCCACAACTCGGCAAGCAAGCCATTGGCGGTCATCTGCCACGGTGCCTGGCTGCTGGTGTCGACCGGCCTGGCCCAGGGCAAACGGATGACCAGCTACAAGACGTTGCAGGACGATATTCGCAACGCGGGCGGTAACTGGGTTGATGAAGAAGTAGTGGTGGATGGCAACCTGATCACCAGCCGCAAACCGGACGATATTCCGGCCTTCAATGAGCAGTTGATCAAGGCGCTGGCTGGCTGACCCTTTTCTCTGTACATCGGCCCCCTTTCAAGGGGGCCATACTTTCGCTGGGTGAGGCATTATCACGCCAATTGGATGTACACCGAATAGCTCCCCAACAGCAACCAGAACACCAGGAAGATCCATGGTGTGCGTAGCGAAAACAGCAGCGACTTTCGATGTCCTGCTCGGGAAGTCTCAGCTTCGCAGAACAGCGGCGACTCATCGTATGCCAACCCCATCATGGGCTCGCTCTGTAGCAAGTGACTTTGCTTCAGTTGCCAGTGATCGATGATGTTGTACGCCGCTCGGATCCCAGGCCAGGCATTGAGCGAGCTCAATACCCCCAGCAAGGCGAGGAACGCTGGCACGATCAGGGTAAACATTTCTCCCCATCCTTGGTTGAGGTTGCCCATGGAGGACACGAACGCAATGACCAGAAAGGACTGGGCAGCCAGGTAGGCGTCGGTACGGTTGGCCAGAATGCTGGTTTCGTATTGGATCTCACGCCGGTAGAAGTCCAGACGCTCTTTGGGAGAGCCGAACATCCTGGCGTTGTGTTCGCTGATTTCATGTTCCGGGGTCGTCGGGGTAATGATTCGGGGCACCGGCTCCTCCTCCAATGCGGCTCCCGGCGAGAAAATAGCCAGGAGGTCAGTTCGGTAGAACAAGCGAGGCAACCTGAAATTCAATCCGCATTCGAGTAGTGCACCGCTCGTCGTGCCGAGTGCACATTCAACCCAACGCACAGGCATCCGATGCTTCGAAACGGTAAGAGTGTTCTCAACTGCAGGAGCTTCTATCATGCGCGATTTCCCTACTCCGCCCTTTCCGTCGCAACCGCAAAGCGTTCCCGGTTCACAACGCAAGATGGAGCCCTATCCAGACTGCGGTGAGCAGTCGTATACCGGCCACAACCGCCTGGAAGGCAAGATTGCGCTGATCACCGGTGCTGACAGTGGGATCGGGCGAGCCGTCGCCATCGCCTATGCCCGCGAGGGTGCTGACGTTGCCATCGCCTATCTCAATGAGCATGAAGACGCCCAGGAAACCGCGCGCCGGGTCGAAGCTGCAGGCCGACAATGCCTCCTGCTGCCCGGCGACCTGGCGCAGAAACCAGGGCAGCCGGTGGAAGTCGCTCCAATCTATGTGTTGCTCGGCTCCGATGAGGCCAGTTACATCAGCGGTTCAAGGTACGCTGTCACCGGCGGTAAACCGATCCTTTGAGAACAAGAGGCTCGCCCCAAAGGCGAGCCTCAGCCCTGATTCTCGAGACGGAATCAGGGTTTTTGCTGCCCGTGATCACGTGCAGTTTTTTGCGCCGTGGAGTCATGAGATGTACCGGACGAGCCATCCGGACGATGAGCATCGTTATCGCGCTCCTCTTCGCCATCAGACTTCGATTGTGAGCCTGGCTTCTTCTGTTGGACTTCTTTCGTCATGCTGCTCTCCTACCCTTTACTGTGTTCCGGTGAGGTTGGCCCGGTTCCGCGCTTGATTCCACGCGGCCCGGCCACTCCCCAAATGGCCAGCCCGACGATGGGGAGTACCACCAGTATCAACGACCACATCACTTTGGTTGCATCAGACTTGTCGCTACGGAAAACGCTGACGATTGCCCATAGATCAACCAGCAAGATGATTGCCGCTACCGCTATCCAGAAGTACGTAACAGGCTCATTCATGATCGATTCTCCCTTTTCCAGCTTAACTGGCCGCATCGCTGCCGCGATGAATGCCGACCCTGTACACAAGGGAAGCCAGTGCGATAAGCAAAGTTCAGCCCAGGTTTACTGCATGGGATGGGCGGACAACATTGCGCTGAACCAATCACCGCTTGACTGCGTCCACAGCACAACAGCAAGCGAGTCGATTCTTCTATGGCAAGCGAATCGGTACTGGCAGCCCTCGGCTATCTCAAAGACAATCAATTGATCCTTACGACGGCGGAGTCGTGCACGGCAGGTTGCATGGTGGCTCTCCTGGCGGCGGTGCCTGGTACCGGAGAGGTGCTGGAAAGCGGCTATGTGGTCTATTCCCCCAGCGCCAAGAAACGCTTGCTTGGCGTCAGCGCCGAAACCATCGAACGCTACGGCCTGACCAGCGAGCCAGTCGCGTGGGAAATGGCCCTTGGGGCATTGAGAGACAGCGATGCCAATGTCGTGATTGCTACTACTGGCGTAGCTGGACCCGCGCCCGAGTCTGGTATACCGCCAGGCACAATGTGCTTTGCCTGGGCTTTTGCCGGGGAGCCAATAGCCGTATTTACCCGTACCCAACGGTTCTTCGGTGAGCGGGCTGATGTCATGCGCCAAGGGGCGTTGTTCGGGCTGACGCGGCTTGCCCACTACCACCAACGCTGGCTACGCGGCGAACGCGCCTGAGGGCAAGTGATCATGCCGGAAGACGAATGGGCGTCCAGGCGCAATCCTGTTCAAGAAGACATGTCGATGCAGCAACGCGTCTGGCGCTTTGAGCGCGTGGGCTGGTATCTGCTCGTCATTGTCGTCCTGCTCGCCTTGGCAGGGCTGTTTGGCAATGGCCCGCTCAGTGATGCTGAGGTGGTGAGCCAGGATGGTCGTGTCAAAGTCGAGTATCAGCGCCTCAGTCGCAGTGGCACGACTGACAACCTCTACATAACGGTTCAAGGAGAGCCTGGTCAGCCGGTCAAGGTAGAGCTTGAGGGCACTCTACTGCGCGCAGCCAGTATCGAGACGATGCAGCCGGAACCGCAACTTTCGATGTCGCATGGCCCTGCCCTGTTGCTGCAACTGGGTACCAGCAAAGACGGCGTGGCCACCTTGTACCTGACGCTTCGAAGTGATCACGTGGGTACCTTGGAGGGTGTCGTCAGGACAGGCCCCCAAAGCGCTGTCCACTTTTCCACATTCCTCTACCCATAGGAACGCGTCATGGATTCGATACTCCGCGCAGCCGGGATGTACGTGGCCCTCATGCTGCTGTTCCGCGTAGCCGGTCGACGCTCACTCGCCGACCTGACCACCTTCGACTTCGTCCTCTTGCTGATCATTGGGGAGGCGACTCAGCAGGCGCTGCTGGGTGAGGACTTCTCCTTCACCAACGCCATGCTGGTGATTGCTACGCTGATCGTCCTTGACGTAGGGCTGTCGCTGGCGAAACTCAACTCCAAGCCCTTGGCGCGACTTCTGGAAGGGCACGCTACCTTGGTCGTGGAGAACGGCCAATTTCTGCATCACCGAATGCGCCGAGCGCGTCTCACGGAAGACGACATTCTCGAGTCGGCAAGGAACAGCCAAGGTATTGAAAACATCCAGCAGGTCAAATTTGCCATTGTCGAGCGCAATGGCAAGATCTCGATCATTCCCGCCGATTAGAGCATCAATATCGCCTGACCATGATCAATGCTGGGAACGGGCATCACATCGCGCCGGGACACAAGCCATTCCCGCATCCGCTCGGTATCAAAAATCTGACCCTCTTCCATCATGTGCAGAATGAGCGACTGGGACATCCGGTAGCAACCGCATAGGCAGCAGCTTCGCTCTTCCCAGCCACTGGTGCATTCGACGGACTCAGCCTGTCCGGCGCAGATCAAACAACTCATAAAAGCCCCCTTTTGTTCTTGTTCAGTCGAGGGTGGACAAAGGGGTCAGGTGGACCCCATGTCTCTCGCTTTCTATGAGATTCCCATGCCAATCGTAAATTCCCTCCGTTTTCTCTGCCCCCATACCCCAGACGAACTAGGCGCTCTACAGGTGTGTCCCACACAGTACAAGACATCTGGGAGGCATGCCGATGGAGAAGGAACCGGTCGATGGGACGCAACAAGGTGTTCCTCAGCGAGATGAAGGTGGCTGGCTACCACTAGAGGAATACGGCGCGCTAGGAGATGGCCGTTCCGTTGCGCTCATCGGCCTGGACGGATCTATCGACTGGTGGTGTGTGCCCCACATGGACTCCCCACCCCTGTTCGACAAACTGCTGGCCCCGCAAACAGGCGGTTTCTTCTCCATCACCCCGTGCGAGCCGTTTGTTGCCGAGCGCCGTTACCTTCCTGACAGCAATGTTCTCGAAACGACATTCATCACCGGTGCTGGTCGTGCCCGGCTCACAGAGTCCCTGAACAGTGGCCCTGCTGGCCGGCTGCCTTGGGCCGAACTGGCCAGGCGCGTCGAAGGCGTCGAGGGGCAGATGGATTTGCAGATTGCCATTGACTTCGGAACCCAGGCCGATACGGTCAGCCCCTATGTAGCGCCGAATGACAACGCCTGCGTCTTTCATGCTGGCCGCGTACTTGGCATGTTCCTGCACGACGACCAGGTACAGATTGAGCGCAAGAACGACATGGGCGTGCGGGCATCCCTTAGCGTTGCCGCTGGACAGCGATCAGTGGTCGCAATAATCGCAGGTCGTGATGAGCCGCTGGTGGTACCGCCATTGCCCCTGATCGATGAACGAATCGATGGTTCACACAGGGAGTGGTGCCAATGGTCTAAGGGCCTTGTCTACGACGGGCCATACAAGCACTTGGTAGTTCGGAACGCTTTGGCCCTCAAGCTGCTGCTGTCCTCCCCCAGTGGCTCGATCATGGCGGCAGCCACTTCATCACTTCCTGAGCGAATTGGTGGCACCAAAAATTACGACTACCGATTCGCCTGGATCCGTGATGCCGGCTACACCATCGAAGCGTTCCTGAGCATCGGCGCACAGCCTGAAGCCAAGGCTGCCTTCAGCTGGTTGCTGCGTAGGCTGGATGAACATGGGCCACGGGTGTTTTATACCCTGGACGGGGCAATAGGTAATTGCGTGCGCCCGGTCGACCTCCCCGGCTACAAGCATTCGCCTCCCGTCGTCGGCAACGATGCCCGTGATCAGCTGCAACATGGCGTATTCGGCGATATTTTCGAGACCGCCCGCTGCTTCATCGACAGCGGCAATATTCTCGACTCGCCAAGCGCCATGATCCTGTCCAGCCTTGCCGACCAATGCGCCGATTGTTGGAGACAGCAAGACGCTGGCATCTGGGAGTTGCCGGAAAAGCAGCATTACACAATGTCGAAGATAAGCTGCTGGCAAGCCTTGAGCCGGGCCATCGAGTTGGCGGACGGCGGTCACCTCCCCACCACATGCCGGGAACGCTGGGATCGCGAGCGGCAATGCATTCAGGGATGGATTGAAGCCCACTGCTGGAGCGAGGCACAGCAGGCTTATCTGTTTTACCCAGGCAGTAACCGATTGGATGCTTCGATAGCATTGGCTGTCCGATTTGGATACCCCAGCGTGGATCGACTACGCCGTACGCTGGATGCTGTTCAAAATGAGTTGGGGGTCGGTGCTTTCCACTATCGCTACAGCCAGGCTCAAGAGGAGGAAGGTTGCTTCCTGGCCTGCACCTTCTGGCTCATCGAAGCCTGGGCGATCCTCGGTCAACAGGATCGTGCACAAACCGCGCATGCCGAAGCATTGCGGGGGCTATCGCGGGGGGTAGGTATCTACTCGGAAATGATCGACCCGAATAACGGCCAATACCTTGGCAACCTTCCGCAGGGCCTGACCCACTTGGCTGCTCTTCGGGCAGCGCTGGCCATCGGAGGCTGCCACCCTGATCGATGATGCCAACCTTCGTGAGCGTTGCCCATGCTTCCCTCCATGGAAGCCTGTGTGAGGGAATCAAGCGGCTGGCTTGAGCACCACCTTGGTCCAACCATCATCCCGTGCATCGAAGTGCTTATAGGCATCCGGCCCTTCAGCCAGTTTTAGGCGATGAGAGATGATCTGGGAGGGCTTGGCACGCCCATGATGAATGAGCTCCGCAAGACGGCGATTGTAGGCCTTCACGTTCGCCTGGCCTGTACGGATCTGCTGGCCCTTGAACCAGAACGCGCCGAAATCGAAGGCCATCTTGCCCTTTTTCGCCAAGTCGTTTTTCGCACCCGGATCCTCTGGCACGAACACGCCCACCACGCCTATGCCACCGGTCGCCTTGGTTGAAGCGACCAGGTTGTTCATTGTCAGGTAATTCGCTTCATGACCATGTTTGTCGCAGCATTGGTAGCCGACACATTCGCATCCGCGGTCGGAGCCTTTGCCATGGGTAAGGTTCATGATCTCTTCCACAGCCTTCTGCTCTACAGCATTGATGGGCGTTGCCCCCAGCTGCGCGGCCAACTGCAGGCGATCCGGCTGGTTATCGATCACGAACACCTGGGACGCCCCTTTGATGATTGCCGAGTGCGCCGCCATCAACCCGACCGGGCCTGCGCCATAGATGGCAATGCTCTCGCCCGGCTGCAGACCTGCAAGCTCGGTGGCATGCCAACCGGTAGGAAAAATGTCTGAAAGCATCACGTAGTCATCTTCTCGCTCCCGTGCGTCCTCCGGCAGTACCAGACAATTGAAATCCGCATAGGGAACACGCAGCAACTCCGCCTGGCCACCTTGATAGGGCCCCATCTCGGCGAAGCCGTATGCGGCACCGGCAGCGCCTGGGTTGGCCGTTAGGCAGAAGCCTGTGAGCCCTTTTTCGCAGTTTTCGCAGAACCCGCAGCCAATATTGAATGGCAGGCAGACTCGATCACCCAGTTTGACCCTATCGACCCCGGCGCCCACCTCGATCACTTCTCCGAGGTTTTCATGCCCGAACACACGCCCGGCTTCGAAGGAAGTGCGACCTTCATACATGTGCAGGTCGGAGCCGCAGATGTTAGTCGTGGTGATCCGCACCAGCACGTCTGTGGGTTTCTCGATTCTTGCGTCCGGTACATCCTTGACCGCGACGTCACGTGGGCCGTTATACACAATGGCTTTCATGCTGAACTCCCAATGTCAGGGGCGACAGAAAAGTGCCCTACCCTGTTCAGGTGTTCACTGAGCATCCAGTGTTCAATGTGCTGGGTCATGAGCCGGATCAGTGGCGCTAATCATCATTGCTACGGGCATTGCGAATTTTCAGATCGGCGCAAAGGCCTCAAACATGATGGTAGTCCGCACCGGCTATGGCTTTGAGAAAACCGCGGTCGGCGAGCCGTCGCAGGTCTCGCCATTCGCGCCAGTCAATGAGTCCCAGGCGGTCCATCTCGTCGACCTGGCGAAGCAGCTCTTCGTAGTGGCTACTGGGGCAATCGCGCCTGCGCTCGACATCGTCATACAGCGCAAACCAATGGTTCACAGCAGCCAGGCGACGCTGCTCCTGGGTGATCTGCCGGGTGATCGCGTTCATGTCGCAAGCCCTCGCACGCTTTGACTGTCGAGCCCGCAGCCGTGGCTAGGTTCACTTGCAAGAGGTTAGCGGTAGGACAGCCTCGCAGCCTCAACGCCCACATCATCCACGGAAGCTCCACCTTTTCGCGGCAGAACACACATCAGCTGCATTGAACCCTTGCGCTTGTAGCCTACTCCACTCAGAGCAACCGTGATTTTCCCCAGCCCCTGAAGAGGTGTCCCATGAACGCAATCGAACTGCTGATCCAGGACCATCAACTGGTGAAGAAACTGCTCGAAGAACTGTCTTCTACCACCGAGCGCGCCGTGAAGAAACGCGCCGAACTGCTTGAACGTATCAAGCAGGAAGTGAGCATTCATACGGCTCTGGAAGAAGAGATCCTGTACCCCGCGATTAAGCAGGCGGGCGGCAAGGAAGAAGCGAAAATGTATTACGAGGCCAAGGAGGAACACCGCACGGTCGACTCATTGGTCATTCCCGACCTGCTACACACCGAGACCGGGACCGTGGAGTTTGCCGGCCGGGTCAAGGTGATGAAAGAGCTGCTGGAGCATCATATCGAGGAGGAAGAAAGCGAGCTGTTCCCCACCGCCCGCAAGCTGCTGGGCAAGCAGGCACTTGAAGACATGGGCCAGGCCATGGAAGCCCAGAAAAAACTGCTTAAGGGTGAACAGCGCGCAGCCTGATTACCGCCAGCGCGCCCATCCGGGCGCGCTGGCCCGGATTTACTCGGTGGGCGACTCGGTGCTGATCATCGGCGGCACCGACGCCAGCGGGAGTGCCCGCCGCTACTCGCGGCGCCGGGCGAACGGCCGTGCCGCCAGCGGCTCCAGGCGTGAACCCGGGTGGACGCTCGCCAGTCCCACATCGAAATGCAATCAGTTTGGGTATCCCGTGATGAATGACTGGATCGACTTTCTCGAATGGCCCGCCATGATCCTTACCGTGCTGGCCGCCTGGTGCATCGGTTCAAGGCGCCCGGGCAGACGCAAGCTGGGCTTCTGCTGCTTCATCGCCAGCAACGTGCTGTGGGGGATGTGGGGATGGCACGCACAGGCCTGGGCGCTGATCATTCTGCAGGTCTGTCTGTGCGTCATGAACCTGCGAGGCTGGCAGAAAAACACGGCGATGGAGCCAGGCTGAGCGGGTTGTGTTTATGTGCGCTACAAAGTGTGGCGCCGAGGCCGTTCGTTCCGCCCGTCAGCGCCACCGCACAGGTCGCCGCGCGGGCAGGATAAAAAAAGGGTGAACATCCCAAAAGAGCTACACCATGATGATCATCAAGCCCCAATCGTTGTTATTGGCACTGTGTCTTGGCGCCAGCGCGCCACTTGTGCTGGCAGCCACCGACATGAACGACCAACGCGCTCCAGGCACGCAAACGCGAGACAGCGGCCACATGAATGGCAATGGCGGAGCCAAAGGGTCAGGCACGCCTGGAGATGGCATGGGTACCGGCTCTGGCGGTACCGAAAGCAATGGTACTGACAATACCGGCGGTGATGGCACCACCAACGGCTCAGGGATAGGTACAGGGGCAGGTACCGGAAGCGGCAGCGGCAACAGTACCGGGACTAAGTCTGGCGGCGGCACCGGCGGTTCGTCGAAAATCCCGGCGCGCCAGAGCGGCGTCCAGTCATGGGCTGCAAACAGCGCTTCGAAGGCACTGGCAGGGTCCTGTAATGAGTGCAGATGCAGATGATAGAGCAGTACTGGGAAACGACTGTTCGGCGTTGCGCCGTCGTCGTGAAAATATAACGTCTGCTCGGTGGCATGCACAGTATCGATAGCTTTCATGGTGCACCTGCGCAGGCGCGTTGAACCGAACTACGGGCGCACAGGCGTGGATTATCCTCCAGCCACCGTGCTTCAAGCTGGTTCAAGCTGGCAGTACCGCCAAGCGCCACAGCGCTCACAGCACTGACACTTCAAGCCGGCGATTTCACCATCAGGCATGACATGCCATTGGCAGCCACGCAGCAAGCAGAAAAAGTGCATCTGTCACCTCCAAGGTCCGAAAACGTTGAGCTCCTGCAATTAGTGACTGCACGTTTGCGTGAAGGTTTGGTTAGCGTGCGCTAATGGCGCTGAATGCCAGTCAGTTAAGGGTTATTGCCCCATTGGGGCTGCTTTGCAGCCCTTCGCGGGCACGCGAGCTCTCATCAAACAACGACCTCTGTGAGTGTCGGCATAGCGTTGTGAACCTGGGTGCGAGCTCGCCAGTCCCACATCGAAAGGCAATCAGTTTGGGTTTCGGGTGATGAATGACTGGATAGACTTTCTCCAATGGCCCGCCATGGTGCTTACCGTGCTGGCCGCCTGGTGCATCGGCTCGAGACGGCCGGGCAGACGCAAGCTGGGCTTCTGCTGCTTCATCGCCAGCAACGTGCTGTGGGGGTTGTGGGGATGGCAGGCACAGGCCTGGGCGCTGATCATCCTGCAGCTCTGTCTGTGCCTCATGAACTTGCGGGGGTGGAAGAAAAGCACCGCGATGGAGCCGGGCTGAATGCTCGGCGAGATTACCTGGCATTCAGTGCCGGGCCTTGTCCTCGATGTGGGTGTGGTTGGGTGCGCTAATGGCGCTGGCGGCGCCCACCCAACTCGATCCAGACGGGCGCATGATCGCTGGCCTTGGCTTCGTTGCGCACCCAGGCATCGACACCCGCCTGCTTCAGGTACGGGGCAAGGTCGGGGTTGAGCATCAGGTGATCAATGCGCAACCCGGCATTGCGGGCCCAGTGATTGCGGAAGTAATCCCAGAACGTGTAGATGCGCTCGTCAGGGTACAGATAGCGAATGGCATCGACCCAGCCCTGCGCCAGCAGCTGTTCAAAACACGCCCGGGACGCTGGCTGAAGCAGCGCATCCTTGGCCCAGGAGCGCGGGTTGTAGATGTCCATATCCGTCGGCACCACGTTGAAATCCCCGGCCAGGACGGTGGGATGACCGCTGCCGTACAGCGCTTGTGCATGCTTGAGCAGGCACTCGAACCAGCGCAGCTTGTAATCGAATTTCGGGCCGGGTTGCGGGTTGCCGTTCGGCAGGTACAGGCAACCCACCAGCACACCGTGCGCCGCGGCTTCCAGATAGCGGCTCTGCTCATCGTCCTGCATGCCAGGCAGGCCCCGTCGGACTTCCAGCGGCTCGCTATCACGCGCCAGAATGGCCACGCCGTTCCACGCCGGTTGGCCCAGGTACAGGCTGCCATAACCCGCCGCCTCGATCTCCTGGCGCGGAAACTGCCGGTCCGCTGCCTTGAGTTCCTGCAGACAGGCGATATCGGGCCGTTCCCGCTCCAGCCAGGCCAGCAAGGCCGGCAAGCGGCTGCGGATACCGTTGATGTTGAAGGTGGCGATCTTCAGCGCTTTCATGCGTCCGGGTCGCTCACATGGGCATTCACTGCATCTTCCAGCGCCCGTACGTGGGCCTCGTCGGCCAGCGCCTTGAGCGCCAGCCAGTCGTCCCAGTCGATGGCACCGTCGTCACGCAGGGCCTCGGCGGTGCGAACCAGTTCATGGTGGTAGGCATCCGGCGACTCGCGCCGGTAACTGATGTCGTCGTACTGTGCGTACCAGGCCTCAAGCTGGGGGATGCTGCGTTCGATGCTCATTGGGGTGTTCTCGCTTCAGCTTTACTCGGGCGGGTTTCCTTAACCTGATGACCCGTACGCTCGAAGTCGAGTTCCATTCGCCGTGGTCGCCGCCCTGCAGATAGGCCTGTGGGCCAACCGCGCCATCGGGCTGGGGCTGAGCCGCTATTTCGCCCGCCACCGTACCGATGGCCTGAACCAGGGCAGCGCACTGGCCACGCTTTCGGCCTGGGGCGCGCGGGTACTGTTGTGGTCGGTGGTGCTGCTGGCGATGCTGTCCAACCTGGGGGTGAACATCACCGCGTTCGTCGCCAGCCTCGGCGTGGGCGGCATTGCGGTGGCGCTGGCCGTGCAGAACATCCTCGGCGACCTGTTCGCTTCGTTGTCGATCGCCGTGGACAAGCCGTTCGAGGTCGGCGACTTCATCGTCATTGGCCCACTGGCCGGGAGCGTCGAGCACGTCGGTCTGAAGACCACACGCATCCGTAGCCTCGGCGGCGAACAGATCGTCATGGCCAACGCCAACATGATCAGCAGCACCATCCAGAACGACAAGCGTCTGCAGGAGCGGCGCATCGTCTTCGAGTTCGGCCTGTCCTACGACACGCCTACTGAGGCGGTGAAGAAAGCGCCGGGTATTGTCGAAGAGGCCATCAAGGCCCAGGAAAACGTACGTTTCGACCGCGCCCACCTGCGCGGCTTCGGCAAGGAGGCGCTGGAATTCGAATGCGTGTACATCGTCACGGACCCCGGCTACAACCTGTACATGGACATCCAGCAGGCAATCAATTTCAAGCTGCTCGAACGGTTCTCTAAAATCGGCGCCAAGTTCGCCGTGCCGGTGCGTGCGATCAAGGTCACGGCATTGCCGCAGGTCGCCGGCATGCAGGGTCAGGGGCGCGACGGCACGGGCATCAGAGGGGCCTGACTACCCTGCGGGGCGCCGCAAAGTGTGGCGCCTGGGATGTTCGTTTCGCCTCGGCGCCATCACACAGGTCACCGCGCAGGCAGGACAAAGAACGCCCTTTGCGCCTGTACAGAGGGCTGGCACCTGCTCTTTGCAAGCAACAGAATTGCTCCAGCCCTCTCTTGCCCAAGCCCAAAGCGAGCAGGATCAAGGAGTGAAGCCCAGCCCAGCGGAAAGGTCTGAACCTTCAGGGTTGCGGACTGACTGCGTCGTCGCTTTACCACCCGCCTGATCAAACGATTCTTCAACCGACGCCTTCACCTCGCTACCTTTGGCTTTGAGTGAATCGGTCAGCCGATCACTGCTGGCGCCCATCAATTGATCTTCCTTGCGGGTACTGGGCAGCGCCGCCCCCAATGCTGCGCCCAGTGCAATACCCAGGGCGGCCAACACCAGCGGTTGCTCCTGGAGCAGATGATCGAACTGCCCCTTCAGCGCCGTGGTCTGGTCTGCGACCCTCTGTGCCGAATGACGCAGGTTATCTGCGGAAGCGCCCATGGAGTCGCGTGCGCCGCTGCCAAACTCACTGGCCCGATCACGCACGTCGTGGGCTTTCATGCGCACCTTCTGGCTGGCATCGTGCACCGCTTCCCCCGCGTGCGCAAAGGCATCCTTCACAGTGTCCACCGCGTCGCCGAGCGTTTCGCCTAACCCAGGCCCCTGGTGAGCGGGCCCCGGGTTGAAGGGGCGGTTCTGGTTCAGGCCCAGCCAGGCCAGGCCCAATACCGTCAGGGTTGCAGGTACAGGATTGTTCTTGAGGGTGATACCGAGGTTCTGGAAGAACTCGCTACCATTGCCTTTTGCATAGGCCACCACACGGTCAACCATCTGGCCAGGGCTCAGGCGCTGCTCAAGGGCATCCACCAGATCACTGATGTGCTCACGCTTGGCGTTGATTTCCTGCTCGAGCAGGTCCGGGTCTTTCTGCGCATCATGTTCAAAGGAAGTGGTCATGGCAGTTTCCTCTTCAGCGTGTCCTTGTCCTGTTGCATGGCATGCAAGGTACGATCAGGGGCCAGCTGCGTGGGCTCGAACTGTTTCTTGCCTGACTGCAGCATGATGAAACCGATCACCACGGTGACCGCACCGACGATCAAGGCAGCCAGCCAGGGCTCGACCACCATCGCCAAGGCATAGACCGCTGCCAGCAACAAGATGACGAAGCCCGCCAGGATCACGATCGCTCCCGCCGCAACCGCTGCGGTGCCTGCCTTTAGGGTGGCAAGGTTGTGCTGCAACTCGGCCTTGGCCAGTGCCAGTTCCTTGGTGAACAGCTCCGGGACTTCCCGCATCAACTGGCGTAACAGGCCACCAACACCAATGGCGTCGTCCTGCGCCGTGTGCAAGCCTGGGGTGGTGTGCAAGGGGTCTTTGTTCATCATTCACCTCCTCTGAGCGGATCGCGCTCGAATGGGCTGCCGCTGACCGGCGTGCCGGCACCCGGCCCGATCGGGTCGACGGGGGTGTAGGGCTTGCGGGTGGATATGTCGCTACCGCGATCGGGTGTCACAGGCTGCGCAGGGTCGGACGGGTGCCAATCACTGGATGCCCCGGCTGTTGTGGTTTCATGACGATCGCTGGCTCGCATGAAACGCGATACGGCAAACCCGACGGCGACACTACCGGCCAGGAATAACGCCGGGTTGCTTCGCGCCAACTGTGCACCGCGTTGCAGCAGGCTCTCGGCGCTTTCATGGCGTACCTGCTCGGCAAACTCGCCCACGCATTGTGCTGCCTGGCTTAAATACTGCGAAAGCCCGAGGCTGTCGTTGTCCTGCAGCGCGGCGGCCGCCGAGCGTGCGCCCTCCTCCAGCGAATCAAGCTGATCGGCCGCCGTATCACGGTAATGTTCGAACTGCTCATTGCCTTTCTGCCTGGCCTCGCCAAGCAGCGCACCAGCCTCATCAGTGATGGCATGCACATGCTCCTGGGTGCTGCCGGGTGGCGACGTCGAGCTTTGATCGGTCTTGTCCATCGTTATGCCCTCGAACCTGATTGGTATGCGAATGCCGTCTTCACGGGGCATTCATACGAGGGACGCAGCGGTAACGGCGGGAGTTCAGCGTTTATGATCTATGGCATTTACCCACACTACCAAAGGAAATGGAGCGATCAACCTTCAACATTCAAACCGGCGCGACGGTTTTGAAGGTCGTGGTAATCCGCGCCGGCTATGGCTTCCGGCTCACTGATCTCGCCATTCAGTTCGTGTTGGATGCCAATTGTGAAGCAGCGGGCTGATCTCCATGGATGAGCGCCGAAAGATCTCGTGACAACAAAGCGGCGGCTGTGGGTTTTAGCATGGTTGAGCTCAAGTCCTCCCAGCCAATCCACTTACACGCGACAATGCCTGTGCCAAGCGAAACGCTGCAGCCATCAGCGAAGTCAGTGGTGAAGATATGGTGGAGAACGTTACCTACCTCGATGGTGCCCACGCCATTCAGGCCTGAGCAGCGCAACGCCAGGGCCTTCCAAACCTCTCTGGCAGCAGCCACGATTGGCGCCTCACCCGTCGCAAGCAGACCGCTTGGAAACTTCCATTTGGCACCCTTCCTGCGAACAAGCAGAACCTGGCCATTTCGAGAACAGATGATCGTTACCTTTGCCTTGGTTGGACGATGCTTGATGACGCTCATGAGGGATCGCACCTGATGAATGCGCGACATCCTGAACGCGGGGACGAACTTCCTTATGCTGATGACTGACGAGGAGCAAGTCGAGTTCCGGCACCCGACTCAAATCTGAGGTTGGTGCAGCGTGAAACCCACCAACATCAAGCTACTGAAGCGAGAGGGCTTGATCTATTACGGGTATTGATCATGCTCGAGGACTTAGGTGCCGATGTCACAGCCTTCGCCACCGCTGACGAAGAATTGAAAGCCCTGCCCGAACAACCATGGGCGCTGGTGGTCACGATGTCAGGACTCCTGGGCTGAGCAATGGAGTGCAGCTTGCACTCGCCGCGCATCACCGTCTTCCCTCCGCTGGCATCATTGTGATGAGTGGGTATTACGACCAGCTCGGCATGCCCCTCCCCAAAGGCATATGCTTTCTGGCCAAACCATGGGCCAACGATGATTTTCTGCAGCTCGTTACTTCCGTTCTGGCTCACTCCTGCCGATGAAGGCCTTCCACCTCCCCTTCGCCCCTCAAGATCGTTTCCAAGATCCGCCGGGTTGATGTGTTTCAACCTTTCGAACGCCGTGGGTCTGCAGAGCGGGGATAAGTTCGTTCTTCCTCAAAGGTGCCATCGGCCTTGTGGATCTTCACAGACACGGTCTTCCCCTGGAAGAAATCTGCGAGCGAGCTCACCAGTTCCTTTTTTGTGGCGCCACGAACAGCAGCTCGTTCAGCGCCCACCTTCTTCAACTCCCACCCTTGCGCAGTGGGGCTCACATGGTATGTATCCATCGCTCTAAACCCTCTGTTTCATGCCGATACGTTGCTTCATCTCTTTCGTGAAGAGCTGATCAGGGATTTCGATTCGCTCCGCTCAGGAATTGTTCAGTACAAATTGCAACGTCGATTGCGAGGCAAGATCGGCTGTGGGGCTGAACGGGACTTAGGAGCGGGTTCACCCACGAATGCGGTGGCGGCTGCAACAGCGAACGGTCAGGCATATTGGCCCGCAGGCCCGGCCTCTTCGCGGGTGAACCCGCTCCTACAACGGGCTGTGGAACCCGAGATGTCGGTGTGCACACCCCACAATTACGGCAACTGCGCAGCACCATTGAACCGGTTGGTCTGAACTTTGCCAGTTCCTCAGGCTTCCCCTGCATACCCCCACGATGTTGTGATGCAGGAGCAAGTAGCATGAGAGCACTGACATACCTCGGCGCTAACGATGTCAGGGTCGATATGCGCGGCGTAGACGCGGTCATCGATGCCGTCGGTTTGGAAGCCAAAGGCAGCACTACGGAAACCGTGATGACGGCCTTGAAACTGGAAGGCAGCAGCGGCAAAGCCCTGCGCCAGAGCATTGCGGCTGTGCGACGTGGCGGCGTAGTCAGCGTGCCCGGGGTCTATGCGGGGTTCATCCACGGCTTCATGTTCGGTGATGCCTTCGACAAAGGCCTGACCTTCAAGATGGGCCAAACCCATGTCCAAAAGTACCTTCCCGAGCTGCTCGAGCATATCGAGGCAGGATGCCTGCAGCCCGAACTGATTGTCACCCACCGCCTGGCGTTAGAGGAGGCAGCCATGGGCTACAAGATGTTCGATCAGAAAGAGGATAACTGCCGGAAGGTGATCCTTGTTCCAGGGGCGGCATCAGGGACGCTAGGCCCTGACTTTGTATAACCCTCACAGGAGCTTGCACCATGATTGATCAAGCGACAGGTATGAAGCCGGGTGAACGGTATTGCATTGAAAACCTTGAACGCGCCCATCAATTCCCCGGCTACTTTCAGGATGGCAAATATTACCTTGGCCCAGAGCTTTTGACGGCTGTCGGATGGCTGGAGGGTGACCGGTTCATTTACGACAGTCTCGATGCTGAAGGAGAGCCTGTGTTCCCAGACCGGGTGGCCGGCACCGTCAACCACTTGACCTTGAATCTTGTCGACGGCACATCCCTGCAGCTGTCACCCATTGAAGTCAGTGAGACCTTCGCGGTGCCGATAAACGACCCCATTTCACCAGCCGATGAGCCACCACCGCTGGCTCGCTCGCCGATCAGAGGTGTTGAGGGCGGGTGGATAACCCCGAAAGATAGGGCCCCTCTTTTGCTGTGTGCAGCGGTTATCGGGTTCCTTGCTGGGTTCTTCATCACCCATTCACAACGCCGGCGCCGGTGAACGAGGTCGGTGAAGCGAGCGTCCGGGGCTGCAGGACGATAGGTGCTTGCCACAACATTTTTATCGCCTTTGAGATCGAGCGCCGCCCGCGCGGCGCTTCGCAGCACAAGGCTGCTCCTACATCTGTTTCGGGCCAGTCACGCCTGTTAGGTCACCGCTGTCCGCCTTGTGTGTTCCATTCAATATCGAAGGGGACGCCACTGCCCTTTATCGTTCTCCAGCCATGCACCAAGGCTGCAACCCACATGGCACAGGAGTAACTGGCCCGAAACAGATGTAGGAGCAGCCTTGTGCTGCGAAGCGCCGCGCGGGCGGCGCTCGATCTGTGCATCAACCTGAATCCCAAGGCATGCATCTGAAGGCCCTCCCCTCACCTCCCCGACGAGGAAAGCCCTCCGTCCGTCGCAACGAGACCAAATCACCTCCAACACTCACCTCCCGGCTCATTCAAACGGGTATGACCGTTCGTTACCGCAGGAGCTACAACCATGAGCGAATACCCCACCCCTCCCTTCCCCTCACAGCCGCAACCGGTTCCCGGTTCGCAAAGCAAGATGGATCCGTACCCAGACAGCGGCGAACAGACTTACGCCGGGCATGATCGACTCATAGGCAAGATCGCTTTGATCACCGGGGCTGACAGCGGTATAGGCCGAGCTGTGGCCATTGCCTATGCTCGCGAAGGCGCCGACGTCGCCATTGCCTACCTTGATGAGCATGAAGATGCGCAAGAGACTGCCCGCTGGGTAGAGGCTGCGGGTAGGAAATGCCTTCTGCTTCCGGGCGACCTGGCTCAAAAGCAGCACTGCTATGACATCGTCGACAAAACCGTGGAGCATTTCGGTCGCATCGATATCCTGGTCAACAATGCGGCGTTTCAGATGGCGCATGAGACGCTCGATGAAATCGACGATGATGAGTGGCTAATGACCTTCGACGTCAACATCACTGCCATTTTCCGCATCTGCCAGAGGGCATTGCCCTCCATGCCCAAGGGCAGTTCGATCATCAATACCAGCTCGGTGAATTCGGATGATCCTTCGCCCCAACTGTTGGCCTATGCCACAACCAAAGGGGCCATCGCCAACTTCACGGCTGGCCTGGCCCAGTTACTCGGCAAGAAAGGGATACGGGTGAACTGCGTGGCACCTGGCCCCATTTGGACCCCGTTGATCCCGGCAACCATGCCTGATGATGCAGTCAAGAACTTTGGCTCCAGCTACCCTATGGGACGTCCAGGGCAGCCTGTCGAAGTCGCACCCATTTACGTTCTGCTTGCCTCTGATGAGGCCAGCTACATCAGTGGGTCACGTTATGCAGTCACGGGTGGCAAGCCCATCCTCTAGCCCCAAAAGGGCTCGCCTCCCGGCGGGCCTCACTTCGAAAAACACTGACAATTGCCGATGGATCAACCAGCAGAATGATGGCCGCCACGGCAATCCAGACGTACGTAACGAGGTCACCCATTTCCGTTTCTCCCGTTGTCCAATCTGGATAGCCGCAGCGCTAGCACGGTAGGTCTGCTGCCCCTATACATAAAGGAAGGCAGGAAGCCGGACAAAGTTCAGGCTGGGTTTACGCACGGGACAGGTGGACAGAGGACGGATGTGATGCGCCAGGGCGCGCTATTCAGCCTGAAGCGCCCGGCTCATTACCACCAACGCTGGCTTTGAGGCGAGCGCGCCTGAGGACAAGTGAAATACCAGACGATAAGCTGATATCCAGGAGTGATCCCATCCAGGAAGATATTTATTGCTGGGTCGCATGCTCCGACAAGAAGTCAACCGCGAGCCCCGACATTGCCCGTGCGCCGACGATCAGCGCTTTTTCATCAACCAAGAATTTTTATGTGGTGTCACCGGTTATTGGCTATTTGCGGGTGGAAACGGCCACTCCAGCGGTCATTACGGGTATGGCCTCAGATCGAGCGCTGGTTCACGCGAGCAGATAGCTGCTCGGCGGTTTCCTTGCGTTCCGAATAGCGATCCACCAGGAATTCCTGACGGTCGCGCAGCAGTACGGTGAACTTCACCAGTTCTTCCATGACATCCACCACACGATCGTAGTACGGCGAAGGCTTCATCCGCCCAGCGTCGTCGAACTCCAGGTAGGCCTTGGGTACCGAGGACTGGTTCGGGATGGTGAACATCCGCATCCAGCGGCCAAGCACACGCAGCTGATTGACCACGTTGAACGACTGCGAGCCGCCACATACCTGCATGACTGCCAGGGTCTTGCCTTGGGTGGGGCGAAGCGCACCCAGCGCCAGGGGTACCCAGTCTATCTGCGCCTTGAAAACCGCAGACATCGCACCATGGCGTTCGGGCGAGCACCAGACCTGGCCTTCCGACCACTGCACCAGCTCTCGAAGTTCCTGCACCTTGGGGTGCTCGACAGGCACATCGTCAGGCAGCGGCAGGCCCGATGGATTGAACACCCGCGTCTCGGCGCCGAAGTGTTCCAGCAGGCGTGCGGCTTCTTCCACCAGCAAGCGACTGAAGGAGCGCTCGCGGGTCGATCCATACAGCAGCAGGATACGCGGCTTGTGCTCGCTGGAACCGGTCGCCGCTGGCGGCACATCGAATAGCGCGAGGTCGAGATTAGGCAGTTGCTCGGACATGTTTTTCTCCTGATCAAAGCGTGCCGATGCGATCCAGCTCATGTTTGAGCTGATCACGGTCGAGGTGATCGAACGGCAGTGCGAAGAAGGCCTGGCAGCGAGCTTCGATGCGGGCCAGCGTGGTGCGGAACGCAGCGTCGACCGACGCCTCGTCACCCACGACATCGGACGGATCCTCCAGCCCCCAGTGCGACTTCAGTGCCGGGCCGAAATACACAGGGCAAGTTTCGCCGGCAGCCTTGTCGCAAACGGTGATGACGATATCGGGAGGGCAAGCCTCGAACGCGTCATTGCCCTTGCTGCTCAGCCCATCGGTCGAGATGCCGGCATGCTGCAAGGTGGTCAGGCTGCGAGGCAACACTTGGCCTTTCGGAAAACTGCCGGAACTGACAGCTTCAAGTCCATCAGGAGCCAAGTGATTGAACATGGCCTCGGATAAGATGCTGCGGCAGCTGTTGGCCGTGCACATGAACAGGACTCGCATGGGGGCTCCTCCGCTTCGTGGCGGATATCAGAGGCTCAGGCGCAATGCCAAGGCCGAAAGGGTGATCAACAGAACTGGCAGCGTCAGCAGGATGCCGACCCTGAAGTAATACCCCCAGGTGATGCGCATGCCTTTGCGCTCCAGCACGTGCAGCCAGAGCAGTGTGGCGAGGCTGCCGATGGGGGTGATTTTCGGGCCGAGGTCGCAGCCGATGACGTTGGCGTAGATCATCGCCTCACGTACCAACCCTTGCGCCTCGCTGGCCTGGATCGACAAGGCGCCGATCAGCACGCTGGGCATGTTGTTCATGACCGAGGACAGCAATGCAGCAATCAACCCGGTGCCGATGGCGGCACTCCACAGTCCTTGCTGCGCAAGGCTATCGAGCAGGTGGGTGAGCATATCGGTGAGGCCGGCGTTCTTCAGCCCGTAGACCACCAGGTACATACCAAGAGAGAAGATCACCACCTGCCAGGGCGCTTCGCGCAGCACACGACGGGTCGAGATACGATGCCCGCGAGCGGCGACGGCAAAGAGGATCGCCGCACACGTTGCAGCAACAGCACTGATCGGAATACCCAGTGGTTCCAGGGCGAACAAGCCGATCAGCAATACCAGCAGCACCCAGCCACCAACGTTGAAGGTAGCGCGGTCATGAATTGCCTCGCTTGGCGTCTTCAGGGCCGCGACCATGTACTGCCTCGGAATATCACGGCGGAAGAACAGGAATAGCACCAGCAGGGTTGCGGCCACGCTGGCGAGATTCACCGGCACCATCACCGAGGCGTATTCGCTGAAGCCCAACCTGAAGTAGTCGACCGAGACGATGTTCACCAGGTTGGAAACTACCAGCGGCAGGCTCGCCGTGTCGGCGATGAAGCCGGCGGCCATGACGTAGGCCAGGGTCGCGGCGGGCGAGAAACGTAGCGCGAGCAGCATCGACATGACAATGGGTGTAAGGATCAGCGCCGCACCATCATTGGCGAACAGCGCCGACACGGCAGCACCGAGCAGTACACAGAAGGCGAACAGGCGATAGCCACTGCCGTTTGCCCAGCGCGCCACGTGCAGCGCGGCCCACTCAAAAAAGCCGGCCTCGTCCAGCAGCAGGCTGATGATGATGACGGCGATGAAGGTGGCGGTGGCGTTCCAGACGATGGCCCACACGGTCGGGATGTCGTGGAGCGAAACGGCACCTGCCGCCAGGGCGATGAGTGCTCCGAGCGCGGCACTCCAGCCAACGCCAAGCCCCTTCGGTTGCCAGATGACCAATATGAGGGTGAAGACAAAGACGGCAATTGCGACCAGCATGAAGATCTCGCTCGGTGATAATCAGCAACAGGCAGCGTCACGAACGGGGCGGCCGTCCATGTTCTTCAGCCGAAGAGAGTTATCTGCCAACCACTGTGAGTTGGCCCGCAAGGTCACCTGCAACATTTCATGCACCCAGGCGGGCAGATCCGAGTTCAGGCGGTAATACACCCATTGGCCTTGGCGGCGATCCAACAGCATGCCATTGCTGCGCAGTTGCGCGAGGTGGCGGCTGATCTTGGGTTGGCTGTCGTTCAACGCGCACATAAGCTCACAGACACAGAGTTCTCCCAGGCTGGCAATCAGCAGGGTGGCGCGAGCACGGGTCTCGTCGGACAGGCTCTTGAAGACTTCAGGCGGAGTGATCATGGCTGCATCATTACATATGGAAAAGCGAATATATGCACTTCCATATGTAATATGCAAGCAAGTCTGTACTGAGCGTCTAATGGGTCGAAAGCGTCGTTAGAAAGGTTGGCTCCAGCCGGGTGAAGCTGCCCCACAACCCTCGCCTGCCCGGTGGCGCCGACTCGATGCCAAACAGCGCGGCACAGCCCCATTCGCCACCGGCGGCAAAGCCCCGGATAAGGCGCAACAGCACCAGCAGAATCGGCGCCGCCACACCGATACTGGCATGGCTTGGCAAGCAGCCGATGAGGAAGGTGCTCAGGCCCATCAGCAGCAAGGTCGCGACCAGCACCTTCTGCCGACCGATGCGGTCACCGTAGTGGCCGAACACCAGGCCGCCCAGCGGGCGGGCGAAGAATCCGGCGCCAAAGGCGCTGAAGGCCACCACGGTCACGGTCAAGTGGTCCATCTTGGGGAAGAACACCTGAGGGAACATCAGCGCAGCCGCAGTTCCGTAGATGATGAAGTCATAGAACTCCAGCGCAGTGCCCATGCCAGAGACGCAGAAGGTCCGCAGCGCAGACCGGGACGACGCAGGGTTGGAATGTTCCGCATGCATTGTTGTTGTTGTTCTCGTTGTCAGCGGGTGCAGCCCTGCTCAGGCGGCACCGGGTGGGCTCAGAAACGTTCGAAACCGGCCTTGGCCAGTTGCAGCGGCGTGCCCGCCACGTATTCCAGCAAGCAGCGCTCGGTATCGATCCCCACGCTCAGCAGGGTTTCCCATCGCTCGGTATCGGGCATGGCCATGTCCG
This sequence comes from Pseudomonas sp. NPDC089392, assembly GCF_044749595.1. Classification (NCBI taxonomy): domain Bacteria; kingdom Pseudomonadati; phylum Pseudomonadota; class Gammaproteobacteria; order Pseudomonadales; family Pseudomonadaceae; genus Pseudomonas; species Pseudomonas sp. NPDC089392. The sequence goes on along the minus strand of NZ_JBIVIF010000008.1, from coordinate 752 downwards.
GGTGGAAGCAGATCGGTGCGCTGTCACCCTGCGCACCGCACATGGCTTCGGCACGGGCGCGCAGATCAGCGCTGCCCATCTGGCCGATCACCTGCTCCAGGTGGCACTGGGTGTCAGCACGGTCGGCGACCTGCTCGCCCAGGCTCAGCTGTGGGTCGAGGAAGTGGTTGGTGTGCAGCAACCAGCCGTCTTCACGCGGCAGCACCAGTGCCGTGCCTACGCTGCTGGCGTCTTCGAGCAGACGACGGCCAATGGCGTGTACCGGTACACCACCGCTGTCGTTGTCACTGGTGTGGTGGAGAATGTTGAAGTGCAGCCCGAGGCCTGCGCTGTTCACGCACAGCTTGGCGAGCATGCCGAATTCGCAGAACAGCTTGACGTTCATGCCACGCTCGGTATGCACATTCAGCATCAGGCCGTGGGGGCAAAGGCTTTCGTGCCAGTCCCAGGTCTGCAGATTGGTCGGTCAGCTACATCGACACCGACCTCTCCGAGAGTGAATGCGCCAGCTATCTGGGCTTCAAGGATGTCTGCTCGGCCACCGTGCCTGGCCTCGGTTAGCAGGACGTTCTGAACCTGAGAGCGGCCAAGCGTTCGACACTCATGAAGGCGCCCTCGCCCTTATGCCAGTGAGTTAAGCGGTAAGGGCTGACGGGTGCTTGCCTTGGGATTCTGGTTGCCTGTTAGATCGAGCGCCGCCCGCGCGGCGCTTCGCGGCACAAGGCCGCTCCCACTGTCTGTTTCGGGCCAGT